>CAXTJC010000270.1:0-5220 GCA_964244225.1 uncultured Acidobacteriaceae bacterium | reverse complement strand
CGGCTCATCCTCGTTCAGATGGAAGACCGCCGAGCCATGCAGCAGCTCCGCGTACGCCTGATCCTTCGCCACGGTCGAGATTTGCTCAAACTGCGTCGCCGCCCGGATCGCCTCTTCCCACTGTCCCGACCGAAAGCTGAGCGTCGCGTCCCGCTCGAAGCACTCCGCGCACTGGTCGCCGGCCAGCACATTCGCCTGCCTCCAGTGCAGGATCTGCTCGGCAACCGTCGCACCCTGCGCTCTCGCCGCCGCCAACTCGCTCAGAAACGCCGGATCGCTTCGGAACGCCGCCGCCGGCGCAGCTGTCTGCGCGCGCATCGCCGCCGCGCCACAGACGATCAACGCCGCAACGCACAGCCCACGAAGAACACGTATAGAGCCCATAGTGTCAAAACGGACAACGTATAACGGACAACGGACAACCCTCACCCAGCTTTACGCTCGTCCAGAACCTCATCCAGCATGTGCGACAGCGATCCCGCACGCGACTGGATCGAACTCTGCGACTGCGTCACCGACCCATCCAGCGACTCATACCGCTGCCGCAGCTGCGCCAGCTCATCCGCGATATTCAACGCCGCCAGCACCGCCACCCGCAGCGAGTCCACCGTCCCACCCATCGCGGAGACCGCTCTCATCTTCGCATCCACACTCGCCGCCAGCCGCTCGATATACCCCGCATCCGTCCCGCGCAGGTGGTACACCTGGTCGTAGATATCGACCGCCACCGCCGCCGAAACCTCCCGCATCTCCTCGCTCTCAGTCATCCCATCTCCTTCCATCCGCGGCCTTGCTCTTCCCTGTTACCCCTAAGCTTGTCATCCCGCAAAAATCCGCTGCTCGCTTCTTGCTCTCATCCCGAAGGGATTGCTTCGCACTTCTGTTGTCATCCCGCAGGGATCTGCTTTGCATTTCGTTCTTATCCCGCAAGAATCTGCTTCGCCCTTCCTACAGCAGCTCGTCCATCTGGTGCAGCATCTTCTCCACTCGCTGCCGAACCTGCTCGCGCTCCTGCCGCAGACCATCCAGTTCACTCGCCGCCGTCTCCGCCGCCTCACTATGCTCCTGCCGCGCGCGCGCCAGCTCCTCTTTCAACCGAGCCACCTCAGCCTCGGCCGCCGCCCGCGTCTCGCGCTCGCGCTTCACGATCTCCACCGCGCGATACACCTTCTGCTCAAGCGCCTGAAACTCGTCAACGCTGATTGGTGCCGATGTACTCATGCATGCCCTCGCAGACCTGATATCCCACGAAAAGTATAGGGTGAGCCGCCGTGGAATACCCGTACCAAATCGAAGCAGCGGAACCAAGCCAGATGCGCGCACACCCCCATCGCTGTCAGCTCGGCCACATCCTTGCCGTCCTCTCAACCAAAGGCGCAACCCGCCGAACCTACATCCGCTGCACCCCACCCAGCGCCGTTAACGCCTCGGTCACGCGCCGCGATGCCTCCACCAGATCCGCCTCCGTTAGCGTTCGCGTCGCCGACTGAAACACCATCCGCAGCAGCAGCGAATACTGCCCCACCACAATCGCCTTCCCCTTCGCATCGCGGAAGACCTCCACCGGCAGCAGCCGCTCCAGATCAGGCAGCGCCAGCGCATGGATTGTGGCCGCAATCGTATGCCACTGCATCGTGTTGGGAAAAATAAAGGAAAGATCTCGCTCGACCGCCTGAAAGCGCGACAGCTCCCGCGCCGTATGCGATCGCAGTGGCAACGTCAGCAGCTCCCCCATCTCGATCGCCGCCAGATAGACCGGCTGCCGCAGCTTGCGCGCCGCCTGCTCCGCCCGCGCCAGCTCTCCGAACTGCGCGAATGGCTGGCCATGCAGCCGCGCCACCCCGCCGCGCCCCGGCTCCAGCCACGCCGGAACGTCCTCGGCCGAAAAGCTTAACGACTCCTCACCACCCGTCAGCGCGAACAGCGACGCCACCGACTCGATCACACCCTTTAGCTCAAAGATCGGCGCATCCTCCGCACTGTAGAGCGGCGTCGATTGCGCAGCGGCTGACGTCGTCCCCAGCACCAGCGAGGCCGTCTCAATGACATCACCCACGCCATTGCTGCCCTCCATCGCCATCCCAAAAAAAACCTGCCCCTGCTCAAACAGCCGTGCCTCGCGTACGTCGCGGTTTAGGTTATGCGCCAGCATTGTCAGCATCCCCGGCAGCAGCGTCGGCCGCAGCAGCGAGGCCTCCGCCGAGAGCGGATTCTCCATCGCCACATGCCGCACAGACTCCTCCCCGTTCGCCGCCCCGAGACCAGCCTCCGGCCGAAACAGCGCCGCCTCCGCCGCCGAGGCAAACGTAGACGAGATCGCCTCCGTAAATCCCAGCGCCAGCAGCCGCAGTCGCGCCGCCTGTTCCTGCGCCGCCACTCCATGCCGCAGCACCGGCAGCGGCGACGGCAGCGTATTCGCAAAGCGGTTATAGCCAAAGACCCGCGCGACCTCTTCGATCAGATCGATCTCGCGCTCCAGATCCAGCCGCCAGCTCGGCAGCGCCACCATGTAGCTGCCCACCACGTCCGTACGCTCAAGCCTGCATCCCAGCGACGTCAGATACGACTCCACCAGCCCACTCGTCAGCGCCGACTCACCCGCCGCAACCTCGCCTTCCCTGCTTTCGCCCTTCCTGTCGTCCACCGTCGTCCCCAGCTGCCGCTGCACCTGCCGTACCGAAAGCGCGATCGTCTCCCGCTTGGCCGTCCGCTGCTCTACGGGCCGAACCACCAGGTCCACCCTCTCGCTCGCAACATATCCGCCATCGGCCAAGATCAGCTCCGCCACAAGATCATTCGCCAGCGGTGCCGCGTTGAAGTCCGCCCCGCGCTCAAAGCGATGGCTTGCATCCGTGTGCAGCCCGTGCCGCCGCGCCGACCGCCGCACCGCCGCCGGGTCGAACCACGCCGCCTCCACCAGCACGTTCTTCGTCTCGGGCGTAATCATCGACTCCCACCCGCCCATCACCCCCGCCAGCCCCAATGCCTTCTTTTCGTCCGCCACCACCAGGTCATCCGCCGCCAGCGTTCGCGTCGTGCCGTCGAGCAGCTTCAGCATCTCGCCCCTGCGCGCCAGCCGCACCACGATTCCGCCCTCAATCCTGTCCAGGTCAAACGCATGCGTCGGATGCCCCATGCTCAGCAGCGTGAAGTTGCTCGCATCGACCGCATTCGATATCGGCTTCTGCCCCAGCAGGTCGAAGTAGTTCTTCACCCGTCCCGCACTCGGCTTGATCGTCACATCGCGCAGCACCCGCGCTGTGAACCGTCCGCAGAACGCCTCCGCCTCCTGCTCGATCCGCACCGGAAACGCGGCCTCGCCGCCCTTCACCGCCGGCAACACCGGCTGGAGCGCCTGCAGCTCGAGCGCATACATCGTCGCAATCTCACGCGCGATGCCGTAGTGGTTCATCGCATCCACGCGATTGGTGGTAATGTCCATCTCGAACAGGTGGCCGTTCGTCTCACCCGTCGGCGAGACCCCGAGATCATGCACCCCCTCAACCGCGATCCCGCGCAGCGTGAGATCGTCAGCCAGTTGTCGGTCAGAAACAGAGATCGTGGGCAGGGTGGCGCGAAGCCATGCAGTCAGAATCTTCATGAGAGTACGAGCCTAGTGTACCGGCACGCTCCACGAGAAAACCCGTTCGCTGCACAAACTCAGAATGAGTGCGCAAGCCTTGGCGAAGTCACTAGCAGGCTACGCAAACTGTTCCAGGAATCGCATATCGCCGCTATAAAACTGGCCGATATCCGACACGCCGTGCAGGATCATGGCAATGCGCTCGACCCCCATCCCAAACGCAAACCCACTCACGCGAGCCGGGTCATACGCCGTCGGATCAAGTCCCTGCCGCCGCCGTTCCGCGGTCACCGCGGCAAACACGGCCGGGTCCACCATGCCGCATCCCAGCAGCTCGATCCACCCGGAATGCTTGCACTTGCGGCAACCCGCCCCGCCGCAGAAGATACATGAGATCTGCACATCCGCCGAGGGCTCCGTGAAGGGAAAAAAGCTGGGAAAGAAGCGCGTCCTCACATCCGCGCCAAACAGCGCCTTCATCGCGTGATCGAGCGTGCCTTTCAGGTCCGAAAACGTAATATCCGGCCCGACCGCCAGCCCCTCCACCTGATGGAAGATCGGCGAGTGCGTCGCGTCCGCCGCATCGTTCCGATGCACCTTGCCCGGAATCACAATGCGCAGCGGCGGATCGCTCGCGACCATCGTACGAATCTGCACCGGCGAGGTATGCGTGCGCATCAGCAGCCGGTCCCGCGCAGGCTTGCCCTCCTGGTTCGCCACCAGCAGCGTGTCCTGGGTGTCGCGCGCGGGATGGTTCGGCGGAAAGTTCAACGCCTCGAAGTTATAGAAGTCCGTCTCCACCTGCGGCCCCAGGTTCACCGAGTAGCTCAGGTTCTCAAACACTTTCACTACCGCCCGCATGGTCTCGACCAGCGGATGCGGAATGCCCGGCCTGCGCACCGCACCCGGAAGCGAGAGATCGAGGTCAACACCTCCCGTCGTGGGTACCGCGGCCTTCGCCATCGGCGCTTCGAGAGCTTGCTCGATCTCCTGCTTCAGCTGATTGAATCGGATGCCTAACGGTTTACGCGCCTCCGGTGGAGCGCCAGCCAGCCAAGCCTCGCTGAGGACCTTCAAGCGCCCTTGCTTTCGTCCTAACCAATGCACGCGAAAGGCTTCGATTGAGCCTTGTTGCAGAGATGTCCTTACTTCCTCTCGCAACTGTGCGAAGTTACGGTCAAGGGAAGGCTCGTCATATCCAAACATCTCTAAAGCTTCGTCGCTCATGGTCGTTTCAGGCCGGTATGGGCATGCGTGCAACACGCGTTGTGGGCTCAGGCACCGCATCGCCATCCGCGCGCAATCCCGCAATATGGAAATCGATTCCTTCGCGGATCAGCTGCTCGATCTCTTCAAAGGTCGAACCGGTAACTCCCAGACCCGGCAGATCCGGGACATAGGCGCTCCATCCCGTAGAGGTTTGTTCGAAGATGACGGCGTACTCTCTCATCGCGTGATCCCTGCCTGTTTCAAGATGCTCTTGCGTGTTCCTTCTCCAACCTCATTGGCTGGATGCCCCGCCACGGTTACTTTGCCGGGCTTGGTTGGGTGCTTGAACTGACGGTGACTGCCCTTCTGTGCCACCTGTTACCACCCGTCTTCCTGAACGAGGCGCAGAATGTCTCGCGTCTTCATGC
>CAXTJC010000269.1:3016-5222 GCA_964244225.1 uncultured Acidobacteriaceae bacterium | reverse complement strand
GCATACAACGCACATCTGGCATGGCTGAAGCCATGCCCTTAACGAGTGCATTTTACTCAGAAAGCTTTCGGTGAAGGAGTGAAGGCTCCCGATGGTCAGGGAGCCTTACGGTCTTTAGGTGGGGAGGGTTGTGCGGATAGGGGAAACCAGACGGAAGGAGTTTGTGTCTGGCGTTGTGAACTACACAGAGTATGACGCAGGACGATGCGAAAAGTTGTCCTGTTTTATACGACCTTGGTGTTAGTAAATTCTGACTGTAGATCAATCTTTACGAGGCGATGCGGGATCTTGACAGTACGGTGAAAGCCGCATGAATGCTGGGCGAAAGTAAAGCTCTTCAAGGTGCAGAGCGGGTACGAGCAGACTGCAGGTCTCTCCACTGCGCGAGACGATAAGACCGTCTAGCTTCGGTCGAGATGACACCTCTATACCAAAGGGAACACTTTTCTATAGAAGGTTGAGAAAGGTGGATGGCGAGAGCTCGGCGTGGGGGAAGACCGCCGCTAGATTGCGCGCGCCGAGCGACTTATAGGAGGCCTCGGCGAGGACGCGGCGGAAGTCTGTGGTGACGGAGAGATCGCGACCCTCGTTGAGCTGCTCGGTAGCGAGACCGGGCCAGTCGCCGTAGACCTTGCCCCCCCGGACGTGACCGCCGAGGACGAACATGACGTTGGCGTGGCCGTGGTCGGTGCCGCCGGTTCCGTTCTGCCGCGCGGTGCGGCCGAACTCGCTCATGGTGACGAGAGTGATGGTCTCGGCGTCGTCGCCCATGTCCTGCCAGAAGGCGGCGATCGAGTCGGAGAACTCTTTGAGACGGTTGGCGAGTTGGCCGGTGGCGGCGCCCTGGTTGACGTGGGTATCCCAGCCGCCGATGTCGGCGAAGGCGGCTTCGACGCCGAGGTTGGCCTTCATCAGCTGCGCGATCTGCTTAAGGGAGTTGCCAAAGGGAGCGTTCGGATAGATAATGCCTGGGGCGGGTTTGTAGTGGGCGGGGTCGGCGGATTTAAGCATGCGGACGGCCTCAAAGGTCTCCTGTCCGGTGCCGTGCAGGACGGCGTCGGTGCTGTCGTCGTAGAGGGCCTGGAAGGCCTCAGCGACGGGGGCAGCCGTTGCGCTCTTGCCGCCTACGGAGAAGTCGGCGAGGTTGTTGAGGGCGATGGCGGGGAGTCTGCCCTGGAGGGTGCGCGGGACCTGCGGGCCGAGGGCGACGGCGCGGAAGGCGGAGGGCCTGGCCGAGAAACGTTCGGCGGCGAGAGCGCGGTTGAGCCAGCCGTCGGTGGTGGCCTTGATGCCCGGGGTGCCTGACTCCATGTAGTCCTGCGCGTCGAAGTGGGAGCGGGTGGTGTCGGGCGAGCCGACGGCGTGCACGATGGCGAGATGGCCCTGATCGTAGAGCGGTTTGAAGCTGGCGAGCGCGGGGTGCAGGCCGAAGGCACCGTCGAGGTCGAGAACCTGGTCGGGCTTGACGGCGATGGCGGGACGCATGGCGACGTAGTTGGGATCGCGATAGGGAACGACGATGTTGAGTCCGTCGGCGGCGCCGCGCTGGAACAGTATGACGAGTTTTCGATTGGAGGCTGCGGCGGATTTGGCTTCGGCGAAGACGGAACGCGTGAGAAAGGCGGGAACGGTGGAGGTTCCGATCAGGGCGAGGGCGCTGCCTTTCATGAAGCCGCGACGTGTGATGCGGCGCGGCGCGAGATCGCGGCCGTGAAGATCGCAGCCCCAGTCGCTGGTGTCGTGCAGGGCGGTGCGGAGGGTGGTCATCGTGGGCTCCTCAGCTGGTGGTCGAAGCCAGCAGTTTTATTAACGCGGGTTGGAGGGCGAAGTTGCTGCAAGTTCGGCTTTGGGAGATTGTTTAGAAGCTCCTTGCATGTTGTTTAGAAGCAAAGACCACAACAGCAAGGACGAAATACAGGGGTCTCTCCGCTCACGTTGCTCGGTCGAGACGACGGCTGGTTTGTAGGGTGAGGCGTATTGAGCGGTATTTGTTCCAGAGATACTTTGCTCCCGAAAAGGCAGGAAGGAACTCTCAACGGCGCTGGAACTCGGGGGAGCCGAGGAGTAGGCCGATCTGGGTTGCCCTGGTGTCGGTCGCGGGAATTTTGTTCTGGGGAGAGGCAGAGATCGGCTTGCTGACCGCGACGCCTGAAGGGAGAAAATCCTGCGCCGCCTGAGCGGGAAGAGCCGAGTTGGTGGATTGATC
>CAXTJC010000269.1:0-2916 GCA_964244225.1 uncultured Acidobacteriaceae bacterium | reverse complement strand
AAGGGAGAAAATCCTGCGCCGCCTGAGCGGGAAGAGCCGAGTTGGTGGATTGATCTAGGATGATCGCGCGGGTCCGGTCGCTGACCGGCTCACCCAGGATGGCATCTTCCAAAGCAATCTCTTGCTTCGCCGCACTCTCCTGCTCCGCGGCACTCTCCTGCTTTGGCGCGGTGTTTGAGGGCGAGGCGGCGATGGCTTGCGGATCGAGAGTGACGCCGGTCAGGTGATTGCCGGCGAGGACCAGGGCAAAGTTCATCCGGGTCACGAGGGCGGAGGTGGAGACCCAGGGCTCGGAGAGCCAGGAGTAGCCGTTGGGGGTCTGCATGCCGTAGAGGGGCATGCCGAGGCGGTCTAAAGATCCGACGAGAGCCGTGGGATTTGAGACGTCGGCACCGGTTGCCCGCACGGCAGAGGCGACAAACTCCAAGGGAGTTTTGACCTTCTCGCGATAGGCGGAGGGCGCCCAGAACTCGGGCGAGTGAAAGAGGGTACGCAGAACGACGCGCATGTCTCCGTTGCTCTTGAGCCAGGCTGCGGTCATGCGGTCGATAAGGGCTGGTGGCGGGTCGTCGGAGACGAAGCGGACGGCGAGCTTAGTGGACACGAAGCGCGCGGTGGCGGGGCTAGTGGCGAGGGTGTGGAGGAGCTGCAGGCCTTCGCGCTCGCCGCTGCCCGCAATGGTTGCGCCGAGGAGGTGCTTGTCACCGGGCTGATGGCGGCGCTCGTCATAGAGGGCGGTACTGCCGAGAGCAGGACGGTCGACGGTCCAGCCGCTGAGGACCTTGGCGACCTCGGTGACATCGGCCTGGGTGTAGCCGGCGCCGCAGCTGCGGTCGGTGGGGGTGTGATCCTTCGAGACCTCGCAGCGGACGCCGAGGGTGTGCAGCTCCAGCAGCTCGCGGGCGTAATTTTCGTTGAGACCGCGATCACCTGCTGCCGGCTTGACCTTGCCGCTGGCGAGGACGACGGCAGGGCGCCTGGGCCGGCCGGCCGCCTGGGAGTCGGGGCCGATGCTCTGGGCGTTGTCGAGGTAGACGAGCATGGCGGGACTCGAGGCAACGGCGGTCAGGAGGGTCTCAAAGTGGCCGAGGGCGTTGTGGCGTATGGTGTCGCGCTCGTAGGCGGGAAGGAGGTAGGGCTCTTCCTCGTTTTTGCGTAGGTAGACGTTGAAGTGGTTGAGCCAGAAGTCGGTCATGACGGCTTCCAGCTGGCGATCGGAGTAGATGTCGCGATCGAGGCGGCTGCCGAGGACCTCCGCGGCGACGACGCGCTGCGGGCTTTCGAGGGCGGCGAGGGTCTCCTGCTGGCTGGGCGTGAGATTGACGGAGAGCTGCTTGAGTTCATGGGCGGAGAGGGATCGGCGGAAGGCGACGAGATCCTTCGGCGAGAGCTGCAGCAGGCGGGTGACACGGGTGTCGGGCCGCAGAGCAAGGATTGCCGTGGCGGCTGCTTGCGGGTAGAGGTCGTCGTGATGCTGGGCTGCGGCGGGGCGCGGACGCGCTGGCGCAGAGGCTTCGGCCATGGTGTTAGCGACTTCAGAGAGCGCGGCGGCGGCCGGCTTCTTGGGGCCGTAGGCGATGGTGTACAGGGAGTTGGGGCCGAGGAGGTCGGGGCGAGGAGCGCGTTTTGAAGCCGCGGCGGCATCGCCGGTTGCCGCCGTCTGATTTGCGGCCGCGACAGGCTGGGCCGCGGCTTTGCGGGCCTGATCGTCGTTGTAGAAGGCGATGGCGTCGGTGTAGATGGCGCGGGTGACAGGGTCGGACCGCGGGGCGAGATCGCAGTGGGCGGCCACGCGAATGAGCTGATTGGAGGGGAAGCGGGAGACGAGCTCGGTCTGCGGCAGGCGCATGGCGGGGAAGACGTCAAGGCGGGCTTCGAGGGCGGAGTCGTCGATGGATTGCGGGCTGAGCTGCTGCTCAAACCAGCGGTCGAGGCCTATCCGCGAGACGGCGGCAACATCGCCTGGTCGAGGCCCGAAGGTGAAGCGGTTGAGCGCATGCAGCGTCCGCTCTTGCGGGGTGAGCGGAGCGCTGCGAGGGCTGTGCGCGCCACGAACGAGCGGGGATGGTGCGGAGGACGAAGGCAGAGCGGCGAGCAGGGGAGCATCGAGCAGGGACGTGCACAGCGAGAGAACCAGGGCGGATCGAACGATGCGGTGCAGGGAAGCAATGAGAGGCATGAGAACTCTCCAGGCGACGGATTGGCGCGCGTCGCTGAAGGTGCAGACACGGACTCGGGTGGAGTGTTGCGGCGTGACTGAACAGGGTGTCCGCGCACCGGGAATCATGTGGCGAGACGCAGGTCGAGAGCCTAAGCAGGAGCTTGAAGGAGGATCGTTTCGGAGTCATGCGCGAAAGAAGATGTACGTCGCTTCGCTCCGTCGTAAAGGCGAGAAGCAGGTTCTTCGCTCCGCTCAGAATGACAAGCGAGAAAGACAAAGGCGAGGTCTAATGTGACTTTAAAAGGCGGCGAGGTCGGCCATGGCGCGGTAGAGGTGGTCGGGCTGGGGTAGGATGGCGTCTTCGAGCAGGGGCTGGTAGGCGACGAAGGTGTCCATGGCGCCGATGCGGCGAACGGGGGCGTCGAGGTCGTGGAAGAGCTCGTCGGCGATGCGGGCGGCGATCTCCGCGCCGTAGCCCCAGCTGAGCATGTCTTCGTGCGCGATGAGGACGCGGCTGGTCTTGCGGACACTCTCGGCGATGGCCTCCCAATCGTAGGGGGAGAGAGAGCGGAGATCGATGAGTTCGACGTCGATGCCGGTCTCGCGGCGGAGCTTGACGGCGGCCTGCAGGGCGCGGGGGACGACGGCGCCATAGGTAATGACGGTGAGGTCTTTGCCTGGGCGGACGATCTTTGCTTTGCCGAAGGGGATAGTGAAGTCCGGGCCGGGATAGAGGGCGCGGCCGAAGGTCTCGC
>CAXTJC010000268.1:3632-5252 GCA_964244225.1 uncultured Acidobacteriaceae bacterium | reverse complement strand
ACGCGCACAGTGCCGACTTCATTCTGAAACGGAGCCGTCTGGTCACATGGGATGAGGCCCGCTCCAGCAATCTGATCTTTGTCGGCGCGCCCAGTCAGAATCCGGCCCTGCAGGACTCTCCCGCGCTCTCCCAGTTCGCAATTGTCATCGATGCCGCCGAGCATGGCTCGATTGCTAACCGCCACCCCCGCCCCGGCGAGCCCACAAGCTTCCCCATCAACGACAAGACCCAGGAGACGGCCATCGTAGCTCTCGTGCCTGGCCTTGAAGCCAGGACCCACATCCTTGTCGTCAGCGGCCTGACTACCATCGGCACCCAGACCGCGGTCGAGTATCTGTGCCGTCCGGAGAGCATCGCTGCGATCGCTCAGCAGGCTGGCGTCGCAAATGGAGAGATTCAACCTTTCGAGGCCGTCCTCCAGATCACGGTAAGCAAAGGTGTCGGTGTAAACGCAAAGCTGATCATGCTGCATCATCACTAAAGCTGTTGCCAGTCTTCGGCGGAGATCTTGCCGCATACGACGAACGACCAATCCAAAAGATTGACCAGCAACAATTCAGCTATAGTACCGCTGTGCCGGCCACCTTCACGCGCGTAGAAAGAAGTGATCGAAAACAGCCTTCCCGACGATACAAAGGCCGATCTCTGTTTCTGTGCTTTCTTATCCTCATCGCGAACGGCAAAGGCCAAGCCATTCGCGATACGGCGACTGACGTTGTCATTGAGGACGTAGCCACCAACCACTTCGTCGCCGTGCATGGTCATCGCTCCGTCATCATGGGCTATCCCAGCCAGGGTCTTGAGGTTTGGGGGTATCCCTTCCAGATGCTTAGCGGTTATCGTGTCGGGTTCAGGCCGGTTGGTACCACCACGGAGACCGACGGAGGAGCCCTTCTGCGCCACGTCGAGTATCGTCCCGACTCCGTCATCCGGACGTACATCGGCCCGAACTATCTCGTGCGAGAAACGATCTTCGTCCCGCTTGATCGACCGGCAGCCATCCTAAGCTATGAGGTTGAGGGCGTCACATCGGTTGATGTCGCTGTTCATTTTCAACCGGTAATGGATCTCATGTGGCCGGGGTCCGTAGGCGGGCAGTACACGCGATGGAGTCCAGAGCTGCCCGGCTATACGATCACCGAGCCCGAGCACGGCAACAGTGCCTCTATCGGCTCAAGCGACATCCTCTCGCACGACGAAACCATCAACAGCACCGTTCGCCAGCAAACCTCCCTCTCCTTCGTCGTCCGTCCCCACGCTGCAAAGAACCGCGTGGCCGTGGCCTCGGTCTCTATCCTGCTCAATGAGACCCGGCCAGACGAAGCCAAAACGATCCAGCCCGCAACTGCCTTCCATGACCTCTCCGCCCATACCGAAGAGCTGCGGCACGCAGCCTCAGTCAGCTACGCCAGTCTTTCGGCCAGCGCCCTAGAGATTGACACTCCGGACGTTCAGGTCAACCGGGCTATCGCCTGGTCGGAGATTGCTTTGCAGCAGGCGTGGGTTTGTACTCCGCGTATCGGCTGCGGCATCGTCGCCGGCTATGGCCCGTCCAGAGACGCACGCCGTCCACAGTACGCCTGGTTCTTCGCCGGCGATGGCCTGGTCGCGACCAACGC
>CAXTJC010000268.1:0-3532 GCA_964244225.1 uncultured Acidobacteriaceae bacterium | reverse complement strand
CACTGGCCATCTATCCTGGACGCCTACCGCTACTGCCACTCCCTTATCGATCGCAACGATCACCTCCCGCACATTCCGCTCGACAAAGAAGGTGGCGATGAGCAGGCGCGGCCGAGAGACGATCTCTCCCTGTCGTCCGGTGTGCTGGCTGCCACATCGGGCTTTGCCGAACTTGCAAAGCTTCAGGGCAATGCCGCCATAGAGGTTGAAGCGCGGGCTTCGGCTGCCGCGCTTCGCCAAGCCATCGCGGCTCACTATTGGGATGCCTCCGGCAACTTCTGGATCGACGGTCACACTCAGTCCGGCGCGCCCATCGCGAGCCGGCGATTAGGCCCGGTGCGCCTCATTCCGCAGGACGTCTTCTCCCTCAGCCAGAATGACGCGCTCTTCCGTCAGCTCGCATCCGCCGAGTTCCGCACAGACTGGGGCATGCGCGAGGTCTCCTCCGCCTCGCCCGAGTACGACCCGTACTCCTACGGTCGAGGCAGTGTCTCCGCGCCCGCTACCGCGCAGGCTGCTACTGCATTCTGGCTCGGTCATCGTCCGGAGATCGGCCTTGCTATCTGGAGAGATCTCCTGCCCTGGAACGATCTCGATGCACCAGGACACATGCATGAGGTGCTGGCCGGGAACTTCTTTCACGAACAGATCGAATCAGTCCCCGAGCAGACCTGGTCCTCCGCCGCTTTTCTCGATTCCACCGTCCTTGGCCTTCTCGGCCTCCGCACCAACGGCCTTGAAGACCGGGTGGACTTCAGCCCTCGTCTGCCCGCGGAATGGGACCACGTCTCCATCCAGAACATCCGCCTCCCCCACGGGACACTGGACGTCGTCCTCACACAGAGCAAGACCGCCATCGGGCTCGAAATCGACAACCACGGAGCGCCAACGCAAATCGTCTTCGAGCCACGGCTCCCTCTTGGCGCGCATCTGCTCTCCTCCACATATCAGGGCCGCCGTGTCGCTGCCCACACTGAGAGCCTGGCGGAAGAAGAACGAGCTAGCCTCAGCCTGCAGATTCCCTCGGGCAGGAGCCATTGCGAGCTGCACTTCGAGGGAGGCGTCTCTTTGATTTCTTCTGGCGTTGCGCCGATCTTTTTTCCAGATCAAAGCTCCCGTCTGCAGGTGGGCGCCCCCAGCAAGCACATCAAGATTACGGCCTTTAGTTTGAACAACCGCACCCTCTCCATAGAAGCCGATGTTCACTCTCCGGACAACTCCGCTTTGGTCCTACAAACGCCCTGGAAGCTCGTTCGAAGCAAGGGCGCCACCAGCCGTATGCTGCCCAACGGTAACTATCAAATCGATATCCCACCACCAGATGGTTCAGACTTCGGGAGCTACACACACGCGCGCGCGACCCTCACCTTCGCCGACCGTTAAAGACAGTCGCGCAGTTTACATCTGATACCTGTCTCTCTCGACTCTTCATGCACTCCGGCTAGCGAAGAGAGCAAGCCGACATAGCTTCAAGTCTCACGGCAAGCGGGAGCAGCCCTTCCTGCTCGCCTCCCCCTATTCTCTTCAGAACAACATGCAATTCGACGCTGCAGATATGTGTATTCCGGAGCTACAATCTTTCACTGGTGCTCACCTCTGTGGCAATTAGAAGCTCCATTGCTGCCAAGCATTACCTTGATATGGGTACTGATCGATGTCCGTGCCGGCGATCTTGGATTGCTTGTCATCATCAAGTGCCTGACCGCTGTTCACGTTGATCAGTTCAAAAGAACTTCCTCCAACCGAAACGACTCTCCACTGCTGCCAGGGATTGCCGTTATAGGGATATTGATCGACAAGCGCACTATTCCCTTTGGAGCCGGCCGTCACTTCCAGTGCTTGACCACTTGATGCGTTGACTAGGGAGACTACGTTATTTCCAAGATTCGTAAGAACCCATTTCTGATTGCTGCCACCGTTAGCACCCCATTGCACCATTACCTTGCCTTGTGTCGTTGAGAATCCGGGGTCGTCAATGACTAAGCCGCTATACCTGTTTGTTATGGTGTAGGTGCCGTTGGGGATCAGGTTCGGACTCGAACCGCTACCGGAAAGTAATCCGTAGACTGCAACCTGTCCAGAATCGGTACCGACATAAACCTTGCCATTCGCGATCGTCGGAGCCACGAATTTAGCATATTGACCGTAGCCGTCCCGCGTAGGATTCTGTGTCGTGCTCCACAGCAGATGTGAAAGATCGGTGGCATCATAGGCGAAGAGATTACCGCCCACAGTTGCGTGGTCTGGGTCAGCGGAAGGGGCGGTTGCCCATACGATTTCAGTGCCCGCCGTGGTTCCATTGGAGGAGACAGAAACAGATCCGCTGGTTTGGCCTCCTCCCGTTGCATAGGCTCCTTGCGATGTGGCTGATGTTGAGAAATGGCCTCCGGAAAATGTAAAGGCTTTCAGCTGTTCGCTGACTCCCCAGAGATACATCGTGTTATTCCAGAACGCCGGGGAGCCCCAGATCCCGTTATCGGCTTGAAACTCCTGGACAACCTGATCTGAGGTCAAGTTTAACTTTCCCATGTTTTTTGTATCAACGACGTAGAACATACCCCCTTTACTACCACCCGCGATATAGCTTGTGCCAGGGATGGCGAAAGCACCGGTAGACCCCAGGTCTCGATCACCCGAATTGAGGGAATCGTAGTTCTTTGCTTTGAAATAATCGGCGACAGTCAACGAGGTTCCGTTTGGCGCCAGCTTCAAGAAGCTTTCTCCGTAATCAAGAGGCGCATCTTCCGTGGCTCGGCTGCTGTTCGAAGTAATCAGGTAAAGATTATTGGAAGAGTCGGCAACGAGGCCTTGACCTCCCATCCAGATCGCACCTTCTCCGCTGTTCGGCGTAACGTTGAAAACCTGGACCTGTTGCAAGGTACCTGCCTTATACCCTAACAACCAGCCATGGTAAGGATCGTGATCTTCGTGCGAAGCGAAGGCAAGATAGACAACTCCGTTGACCAGCGTAAGGGCAGCACGCTGGTTCTCCTGAGATGCAACAAAAGGAACGCTGCCGCCACTGCTCATCACCCCAGATCCGCTGATCGTCGCTGCGATCTGAACTGGTCCGCCAAACTTTTCCGCGCCTGTGGTGATGTCGAGCGCATGGAGGCGAAAGACTTGAACACTGCTCTCATACGTTTTCGCAACCACGTAGATCGTTCCACTACTCAGGTCGATAACCGGCGTGCTGATGATGCCAACTTCCACCTGAATGTTTGGCGTCCCAATAACAGAGCTCGGCACGGAAGTTCCCAGTGAGGCCCGCCAGTATGGTGCACCCGAATCTGCGTCAAAAGCGTACACGCTATCGTGTGCAGTAGCGACATAAACGACGTTGCGCAATCCCTTGTTCGGTATGTTTATGCCTGAAGCATAGAGAGGTTGCGCGTAGGTAAAGCCATCTATGGGCAACGAGAAAAGCTTGCCAAAGGAGCTCTCACTCACATTGCTGGTTGTGAGCAAGACCTCTTTTGGGTTCGCACCCGATCGACTCAGGTCATTATGCTGGGTCAGAACATTTACCGCC
>CAXTJC010000267.1:0-5285 GCA_964244225.1 uncultured Acidobacteriaceae bacterium | reverse complement strand
CGCGCAGGCTGCCGATGGAACGGGTTCATTCTGGAAGAGGTGGCATTGCGGCCGTGCTTGGAGATGCCGGCGGTTGTGCTTGAGGATATGGAGAGCTCGGATGTGAGCATCTTTGCAGTGACGGTGCAGCCGAATGAGCTGCGCAGCCGCATGGAGATGACGGACGTGGTGAACCGGCGCAAGATGCGCCACGCGCACATGGTAAACATCACGCCCGAGGTGATGGTGGAGGGGATGTGCGCTGACTTCGGGGCGGTCGACCGGCTGAGCCAGGCGGTGCTGGACCGTGTGCGGCAGGCGACGTATGTGCGCGCGACCACGGCGGCGGGAACGGATCTGCACGTGGAGCTTTCGGCGGACTACCGCTGGTTCAAGACCTCCGGCATCATCAGCCGGGAGAAGTGGGGCAATCTTCCAGGCGGCGAGTGCTTTACCGCGCCTGCCGAGGTCAACGGAGTCTTTGTGGTCGATGGCGTTGTCGGCGACTTCCTGTGTGAGCGTTTTGGCATCCTGCGGGAGACGCCTTTGACGATCCACATCGAGGGCAACCGGATTACGCAGGTGAAGTCGGACAACAAAGCACTTGAGCGGGAGTTCTGGGCGTATACGCACACGGATGCAAACTCGGACCGGGTGGGCGAATTTGCCATTGGCACGAACATCGGCGTCAAGAAGGTGATCGGCAACATTCTGCAGGATGAGAAGTTTCCCGGCGTTCACATCGCATTTGGCGACCCGTATGGCGCACACACCGGAGCTCCCTGGAAGTCCTCCACACACATCGATGTGGTCGGGCTAGGCTTCAATATCTGGCTAGGGGATGCGGATGGGGAAGAGCCGATTATGAAGGACGGAAGCTTTCTGATCGAGGCTTGAGCTCTTCGCGACGTCGAGATGAAAGGCGATAGATCGGGATGATCGAAGGTCTTCGGCGGGAGTTTAACGCGCGGTACACGGACGAGGGTTACGCGCGTCTGCTGCGGACGGTCGAGACTGCGGTGCGAACGCCAGTGGGTTTTCGCATCGCGGAGACGCCTGTGTTTCTGCCGGAGACGCTGCTCCATCGCATGGCGGAGATCGGCAAGGAGCTTACCAGCCAGCTGCTGGAGTCGCCGGACTATCTGCGTGCGAGCACCGACGCTATTCCGGAGCGGTATCGTCTGCCGGAGCCGGAAGGGATTAAGCCGCCGCACTTTATGACGGTCGACTTCGGCTTCGTTCGTGAGGCGGATGGCGAACTGGGTGTCCGCCTGGTGGAGATGCAGGCGTTCCCGTCGGTCTTCGGCTTTGAGGATGTGCTGGCCGCGGCGTATTCGGAAGTCTATGACCTTGATCCGCACTTGCGATGGCATCTGGGCGGCCACGATCGGGCGAGCTATTGGCAGTTACTGCAGGATGTGATCGTGGCGGGGCACGATCCGGTGGAGGTTGTGCTGCTCGAGGTGACGCCGGAGCTGCAGAAGACGCGGGCGGACTTCCAGGTGATTGAAGACCGTCTGGGCGTTCGCACGGTGGACATCACCAAAGTACGGCAGAGCGGCCGGCGGCTCGAGTACGAGCGCAATGGCCGATGGGTGCCGATCCGGAGGATCTTCAATCGCGCGATCGCGGATGAGATGGACCGCGAGGGGATTCGCCCGGGCTTCGATCTGCAGTCGGATCTGGAGGTGGAGTGGGCCGGACACCCGAACTGGTACTTCCGCGCGAGCAAGTTCTCGCTGCCGTACCTGCACCATGCCGCTGTGCCGCGGGCGGTCTTTCTGGATGCATGGATGGAAGACCGGAGCAGGTTGCCTGTAGAGCTCAGCGAGGTGTTGCTGAAGCCGCTGTTTTCTTTCGCCGGGAAGGGAATTCAGTTTGGGCCCACGATGGCCGAACTGCTGGCGATCCCGCGCGACCAGCGATCGGGCTACCTGCTGCAGGAGCGGGTCCGTTTCGAACCGGTGATTGCCACGCCGCACGGGCCCACGCAGGCGGAGGTGCGCCTGATGTTCGTCTGGCCGGATGGCGGTGAGATGCAGCCGGTGATCAGCATGGTGCGCTTAGGACGGGGTCTGATGATGGGCGTCGATCATAATCGAGACAAGGCCTGGGTAGGGGGATCGGCTGCCCTCTATCTACACGTCGGTGCTTAGATGCGATGAAAAAAGAATCGTTGCTTTTCGCAAGGTGAGATACACTCGGCTGAGCCTCTGGAAGGGGCATCTATGGACGTATCACACTTAGAACCGCGGAGAACAGAGTTGACTCAGTGGAAGAAGGCGACCGGGGAAAATCCTCTGCGCTCGGCAGTGCGCTTTCCCGTGAAGTTGGCGATTCACGTTCGGGCCAATAATGACCGGTTTGAAGCTATAACGGAAGACATCTCCGCCAACGGCCTGCTGTTTGTGGGAGACCGTTTGCCGCAGGTTGATAGTGTGATTGAGTTCACCATCGAGATGCCATCCGAGATCATGGGATCGGCGAACGATGTAGAGATTCACTGCCGCGGGCGAGTTGTGCGGCACGAGAAGCAAGGCAATCGGGAACAGGCTGCTGCAGTTATCGACGAGTACTATCTGAAGGCTTAGACGGATGAATCCAACACCTATCAACGGGTTTACACAAAGCGGCGAACGGGATCAGGACAACGGGGCAGGTGGGGGGATTCGCATCATCCTGGCCGACTCCCAGGCGATCTATCGCGTCGGCATGAAGAAGATCTTCGCGGTGGAAGACGATGTTCGCGTGGTCGCGCAGGTGGAGACGCTTGAGAATCTTTATGCCGCGCTCGCCCGCTATCCGACGGATGTGGTCCTGCTCGAGGGGCAACTGATCGCCGGCATGGTCGATGCGGTTCCGGAGCTTGTTCGTCAGGCTCCGAATGCCAAGCTCATCGTACAGATCACGGAGAGCGACGAGGCGAATACGGTAGAGCTCTATCGGCGCGGCGTTCGCGGGGTCGTGCCGCGCTCGATCTCGCCCGACCTGCTCATCAAATGTGTGCGCAAGATCGCCGATGGTGAGACCTGGATCGATAACCAGTCGATCAGCTGGGTCATCGAGGCCTATCGCGCTCAGGCCACGGCGCTCACAAACCCCAAGATACAGCCGAAGCTCTCGAAGAAAGAGCTGGCCATCATCAGCTGCATCACGCGCGGCATGCGCAATAAGGAGATTGCCTACCAGATCGGGACGACCGAGCAGGTAATCAAGAACTACCTGCGCAAGGTCTATGACAAGCTGGGCGTCTCTGACAGGCTGGAGCTCGCACTGTACTGCCTCCATCATGAGCTGCTCAAGAACTACAACGAAGCGCAAGACGGTCTTACCGTAGGAAGCTTAAACGGTCTGCAGGCAGCCGGGGCAAAGGGCTAACTCTTTCTCAGGCATCAGGAGCGATCTGTGCTTCGGCGCAGATCGTTTCTGTTTTTGAGAGACAACGGGTACGGCATGAAGGGGTGTGGTGGAGGACATCGCTCGAAAGACGCCACGGGTACGGCTGACGGCAGTGCAGCGAAGTACCTTTGCAGCTTGCTTCCTCGGCTGGTCGCTGGATGCCTTTGACTTCTTCCTGCTCACGCTTTGCCTGCGATCGGTTGCGGCTGAGTTCCATGCGACGCTGCCGATGGTGGCGGAGGCGATCTTCTGGACGCTGGCGATGCGGCCCGTGGGAGCGCTGCTGTTTGGCCTGATGGCGGAGCGGTATGGCCGGCGTCCGACCCTGATGATCAACGTCGTTTCGTTCTCCGTCTTTGAACTGCTGAGTGCGTTTGCGCCAAGCCTTCCGCTGTTCTTGGTCTGCCGCGCCCTGTTCGGTATCGCAATGGGCGGGGAGTGGGGCGTTGGTGCGGCGCTTGCGCTGGAGGTCTTGCCGGCTGAGCGGCGTGGCTTCTTCTCCGGACTCTTGCAGGAGGGCTACGTTGTCGGCAATCTGATGGCGGCGGCGCTGTATGGCATGCTCTTTCCGCATCTGCATGGCACAGGCCTGTGGACACCGTGGCGTGTGCTGTTTATGCTGGGCGCTCTGCCGGCGCTGCTGGCGTTTTATCTGCGATTCAAGGTGGAGGAGTCGCCGGCGTGGCTGGCCTCGCGCAAGGCCAAGCTTGAGGCCAAACGTCAGCCGACGGCCCAGCCGGGGATCGCTTCTCGCGGCCGATCCCCGCTCTGGGGCTATCTGCCGTCGCTGCTGTTTCTGGCGTTGCTGATGACTGCATTCACATCCCTGAGCCATGGAACGCAGGATCTTTATCCGAGCCTGCTGGAGCACGATCACGGCATGAAGCCGGGAATGGTGGGCCTGCTCACGGCGATCGGCAACTTTGGCGCGCTCGCCGGGGGAATCGTGTGCGGCACGCTTTCGGAACGATGGGGCAGGCGGCGGACGATTGTGACAGCAGCGCTGCTGTCAATTCCGATGATTCCGCTGTGGTCGGGATCGAACACGGTCGTTCTGCTCGCGGTTGGCGGCTTTCTGATGCAGTTCATGGTGCAGGGCGCATGGGGCGTTATTCCGGCGCACCTGAATGAGCTCTCGCCGGGGCCGGTGCGGGCGACCTTTCCGGGGTTCGCCTACCAGCTTGGAAACCTGCTGTCGTCGAAGAACGGCGTGGTGCAGGCGACGCTGGCGGTTGGGTTGTTTGGCGGAAGATTGAGTCCGGTGCTCTCGCGCACGGTGATTCTGGTCGCCATCGTTGTGGCTGGTCTGACTGCGCTTGGCCGAGAAGCCAAAGGAATCTCTCTCGCGAAGGCAGAGCCGGCCTAGCCCTCTGGCCAGACCGGCTCTCATTGAAGCTACTTGGCGGCAGGCAGCGTCACGAAGGAGCGGCCGAGATAGAGCCGGAGGTCGCTGCCGTCAGGCGAGGCAACGATCTGCAGGGGACGTGGACGCTTGAGGCCGGCGTCGGCATGGGTCGGCACTGTGATCAGATCGCGGCCGGAGACGTCCGTGATGACGAGCGTGTTGTTGGCCAGAAAGCCGGCTCCATAGAAGCCTGGGGTGAGAGATTTCCCGTCAAAGCTGAGCTGCCGCTCCGTGTAAAGGAAGAACTGGTACTTCTCGCGTACGCCGCTTGAATAACCCGAGCTGTCGACGAGAGAGACAATCACCAGCGCTCCGTCAACGTACCGGATGGCGCCCGAGTTCCGGCTCTGCACCGGCGCCTGCTGGCCCTTATAGAGGACGGAGGGCGGAAGAAGTTTTTCAGTGAGGGCAGGGGAGAGCAGACCGGTCGGCTGCTGCCGCTCGCTGGCGCCGGCTGCGGGCTGCGATGTTTGGGTGAAGGCGAAGCTCGGAGAGGCGAGCA
>CAXTJC010000266.1:3168-5309 GCA_964244225.1 uncultured Acidobacteriaceae bacterium | reverse complement strand
CACGCACCTGCATCATCTCGCCTCCACTGCGTCCACCAGCGATCTTGCCCTCGCCGCTGCTCGCGACGGTGAGGAGCATGGTGTGTGGATTGCGGACGAGCAGACTGCCGGCCGGGGGCGCGGCGGACACACCTGGCACTCTGTTCCGGGCGACGGCCTCTACGTGAGCGTGCTGCTTACTACGCCAATTCCCATCTCAAACGGCCCGGCCTTCTCCTTCGCCACGGCCATCGCCACACAGGCAGCGATCGCCGCCGTCACCGGCTTTGCGCCCAAAGAAAAGATCGATATCCGCTGGCCCAATGACCTCATCCTCAACACACCGCGCGGGCCACGGAAGTGCGGCGGCATCCTCATCGAAACCGCCGCCTCGAACACGACGCTGCGCTACGCCGTTCTCGGCATCGGCATAAATTGTAACCATTCCAGTTTTCCGCTGGAGCTTGAGGATCTCGCTAGCTCTCTCCGCCGCGAGTCGGCCGATCCGAGCCGGACGCTCTCACGCGAGGCCCTGCTCGCCGCTCTTCTGCTTGCGCTTGATCGCGAGATCGAAGGCTGGACCAGCGACACAGCGCCCGCTCGCGATCCGGCGGAGTTCAGCTCGTGGGTGCGCGGGAAACGCGTTCGGGTGGTGGAAGATGACGGCTATACTGGTCTCACCGCCGGCCTGCTGCCGGACGGCTTTCTCAAGGTTATTGCAAGCGACGGCAGTGTACGGATTGTGCGCTCCGGCGGCGTTCGCGAAATGTAGTTGTTACAAATAAGGAAGCACCCACAGAAGGCGGCTGGATCATGCTCCTGGCACTCGACGTCGGCAACACGAACATCGTGGCCGCGCTGTTTGATCTTTCCCGCGCCAATCGCGCGGAGCCTATCGCCACATGGCGTGCCACGACGCATCACGAGTACACCGCCGACGAGTTCGGGCTTCTGCTCAAGAGTCTGTTCGGCCTGCAGAACCTGGATTTCGCCATGACGACCGGGGTCGCCATCGCCTCCGTCGTACCGCCGCTCGACTCCGCGCTGCGGCTGATGACCGAGCGCTTCTTCTCGCTTAAGCCGATGTTCGTCGAGCCTGGCATCAAGACCGGCATACCCATCCTCACTGACAATCCATCCGAGGTGGGTGCGGACCGCATTCTGAACTGCGTTGCAGCATGGGATCGGGTTCATGGGCCCGCCATCATCGTCGATCTCGGCACTGCCACGAAGTTCGATGTGCTCAGCAAAAACGGCGAGTTTCTGGGCGGCGCCATCGCCCCCGGTTTGGGCATCTCCGCCGATGCTCTGTTCAATCGCGCCGCTAAACTGCCTCGCGTCGATATCCGGAAACCTGCCAAGGTCGTGGGTACAGGCACGGTCGATAACATGCAGATTGGGCTTTACTACGGCTATATCGGGCTGGTGGACGGGATCCTCGAGCGCATGCTGCCCACACTTGACCCTGCCACGAAGGTTCTCGCCACGGGCGGGCTTGCCCGCCTGATCGCCGATGGCTCCAAGTACATCAAGGAGGTTGACGACCTGCTCACGCTTACCGGTCTTCGCCTGCTCTACGAGCGCAACCGCCGTTGAGACGGGCGAACTAGACTCAACAAAGCGATGCAGAACTACTTCAACTACTTTACCGAGATCGAGGAGCGCTTTCAGGCGCGGCGCGGCTCGCTTCTAATGCTCTCCACGCTTGACTGGGCGCTGATCGATACGTGGCGCGAGGCTGGCCTGCCGCTTGATGTGGTGCTGCGCGGTGTTGACGAGGCCTTCGATCACTATGACGCGAAGCTCGCACGGGCGAAGGGCCGCGTGCGAAAGATCAACGGGCTGGCATGGTGCTCGCAGGCGGTCATGGAGTCCGCGCAGCGAGCAGCTGAGGCATCGCTCGCCGCACCTGCACGGAACGGCGCTCCAACCTCATCCGAAACGCCCGAAACGGGCTTCGAGCGGAGCCGTATCGTGACTTTTTTGCGCAGAAACGCCGCTGCAATCGCCGCCGCGATGCTACCCGCGCCCGCCGACACGATCGCGGTCGAAGCCAGCGGGCGACTTGAAGCGCTAGCTGCGGAGCTCGACGGCGCGGCGGTTCCGCCCAACCTTGAGGACCTCGACCGAAGTTTGTCTGTGCTCGAAGAAAGGCTGGTCGC
>CAXTJC010000266.1:0-3068 GCA_964244225.1 uncultured Acidobacteriaceae bacterium | reverse complement strand
CCAACCTTGAGGACCTCGACCGAAGTTTGTCTGTGCTCGAAGAAAGGCTGGTCGCGGCGCTGCTGACGGCCACACCGGAAGAGACCCTTACCGCGCTTCGTGAGCAGGCGGCTCGGGAGCTTGCACCGTACCGCGGCAAGATGCAGGCTGTGCAGATCCGCCAGATCCAGCAGCAATTCCTGCACAAGCGCCTGCTCGAAGCGCGCCACCTTCCGCGTCTCAGCCTCTTTTATATGAGCCTCGCATGACAGACGACGTCACACCGCTGTGTCCGCACTTTGGGCCGTGTGGCGGCTGCCAGCTGCAGCATCTCGCGTACCCGGACCAGCTGTCGACGAAGCAGCAGCGCCTGACGGACCTCCTCACATCGGCAGGCATTGCAACGCTTCCGCCGATCCAGACGCATGCGGCTAACCCATGGCAGTACCGCAACCGAGTTCGCCTGCGCGTGGAGGCAGGCTTGGAGGGCTCGTTCCGGGTGGGCTATAACCGGCAGGGATCGAACATCTTTCTTCCGATTTACGCTTGCCCGATCGCCGCGCCCCTGCTGGTTGAGACCGCGCTAAGCCTGCTCAAGCTTGGACAGAACAACAGCAGTGTCGCCAAGTGGCTTGCGGCGACGGCCGAGCTCGAGCTCTTTACGGCGGAGGATGAGTCGCGCCTGCAGCTCACGCTGCTGCTTCGCACAGCACCGGAGATTCCGGCGGGGCAGGTTGCTACCAGCTTTGCGGCGCTGTGCGACGCTTTGCGTTATGAGGTTCCGCAGCTTTGCGGCGCAGGCGTGGAGCTGCTGCGATCGACACGCGCGAACTCTCTGAAACAGACAGCCAGCCGTCGCGAAGCTGCCGCGTTCGCCGCGCCGGTGTGGGGCAGCTCCGGCCTTCTCTACAGCGCGACGCTCAACGGCGTGGCGCAGCAGCTGTGGGTAAGCCGCGGATCTTTCTTTCAGGTCAACCGATCCCTGGTGGAGGAGCTGGTTGCGGTTGCCACGAAGCTGGCACGGGGAGCGCTGGCGTGGGATCTGTTTGCCGGGGCCGGACTCTTCACGCGAGCGCTCGCACCACACTTCGATCGGGTCATCGCGGTTGAATCCGCCGCCGCTTCCACCGCGGATCTTGCGGCTGCCCGGCTGCCGAACGTCACGATCCAGACAAGGACGGTGCTTGATTTTTTGCGGGTTGCCGCGCTCGACCGCGATCGGCCTTCGCTGGTACTGCTTGACCCGCCGCGCGCCGGGCTTGGCGTGGAGGCTGCAACGCTGCTGGCGCGCCTTCGTCCGGCACGGATCATTTCTGTCTCCTGCGATGCGGTGACGCTGGCCCGTGATCTGGGCGCGATGCTATCCTCCGGCTACAACCTTGCCGAGCTGCATCTGGTTGACATGTTTCCGCAGACGACGCATGTGGAGACAGTCGCAGTTCTTGACCGGAAGCTTTGATCTAGCCATTGATTTGGGTGACGACCAGGCGCAGCGCGGGCGAGGCTGATCTCTCCACGGGCCACGATGCTAGGGTGTGCTCGACGAGTTCGCCCTGATGTCCTCTCTTTCGCCCACGCGACCGATCGAACCCGCCACACGCGTACGTTTTGGCGATCGCGCATCGACGCCCAACCGCACGAAGCCAGTGCGAGAGGCCCCGAGCCCGAACATGTTTCCCAACGATCCGGCCCGCGTTGAGCGTCTGCGCCTGCGCCGCGCTCCGCTGCTCTTCGCTGCTGTCTGCTTTGCCGCCGGCGAGCTTTTAGCGGCATGGCATCCGCACCCGACCGCTCTGCTGCTGCTGGCAGCCGGGCTTCTGCTAGGCCTAGCGGTCGTTGCCTTCGGCTATGCGGCGCGGAATAAAAATCGGCTGGCCGCTCATGGAGTTGTCGCACTGCCGGTGGCCGCACTGTGGATTGTTGCAGGGATACTTGCCGCGCATCTTCGCCCGACACCCGACCCGCAAACCGATCTGCTGCCGTATGCCGACAATCTTTCGCGAACGGTCGTTGGCCGCGTGACGCGCATTCATCCTCTGCCGCCGCGTGCCGCACCTGGAACGGCGGACTCCGAACATACATGGCAGGCTGCCGAGCCTGAGGACGCGGCTCCGCAGACGGAGCAGGTCGACCTGCAGCTCTCCGAGATTGAGTTCCTGACGCCAGATGTTTCGACTCTGGTCCCTATACGCGCCGGTGTTCGAGCCACTGTGATGACCACGCCCGATGCGCCCATGCTTCCCGATCTTCGCTGCGGTGATCGAGTTGAGCTGCCGCTGCGGCTTCGCGTGCCGGAGCGGTTTCGCGATCCCGGCGCCTGGCAGTATGCCGACTATCTGCTCGAGCAGGGCATTGCAGCACACGGAACAGCACGCGTCGAGAAGCTTCGCCTGCTGGGGCACGACGATGCAACGTTGCAGTGCCGTCTGCTGGCCGCGCAGGCGTGGGCCTCCGGGCGGCTGACACACTTTGCCGCGAGTTCGATGAACTGCCGCATGCCTGCCCTGCTTGGATTGAGCGCGAACGATGTGGGCATGCTGGCTGCCATGCTGTTTGGCGATCGCGCGGGCCTCAACCACCAGCTGCGACTGGGCTTTGAACGCACCGGATCGTTTCACCTGTTCGTGGTTTCGGGCATGCATGTGGCGCTGGTGGCGGGCCTGCTCTTCTGGCTGCTGCGGCGGCTGCGCATGCCGGAGACCGCGGCTACGCTGCTGACGCTTCCCGCGATCGCCGCGTTTGCGCTGCTTACCGGCTTTGGGGCGCCGGTGCAACGGGCGCTGGGTATGACGACGATCTTCCTGCTGGCACGCCTGCTGGCGCGGGAGCGCTCCGTGCTCAATGCGCTGGGGGCGGCGGCGCTCTTTACGCTGGTGTGGTCACCGCATGCGCTGTTTGAGTCCAGCTTTCAGATGACGATGCTGGCTATCATCGCGATCGGAGGCATCGCGATTCCACTGGGCGAACGCAACCTGCTCGCCTGGGCGCAGGCCACGCGCGGGCTCCACGAACTTCGGCTCGATGCGTCCATGCCACCGCGGCTGGCCCAGTTTCGTGTCGGTCTCCGGCTGTGGGCGGAGAGGCTCGAG
>CAXTJC010000265.1:0-5310 GCA_964244225.1 uncultured Acidobacteriaceae bacterium | reverse complement strand
CTCGCTCTTTACCTACGAGCCCGCTCTCACCGCCGGTCTGCGCAACGCCATGTTCGTTCCCTCGGCCACCGGCGACCTGCGCGCCCCGAACAATCTCTCCTTCGAGTTCTCAGACGGCGCTACCCACGTCAAAAAGACCTTCACCTTCGACGAGACTTACGTCCTTCACGCGGAGGTTGAGGCCACCCGCAACGGCGCGCCCATCCGCGCCCTGCTGAGTTGGCCCGGCGGCTTCGGCGACCAGGAGAACGCTCAGGCCTACGCCAGCACGCAGCTTGATAGCTTCGGCGGCGGCAGGGAAGTGCACGACGCGCCGAAGAAGATCGCCGGCGGCGCCACGCTCAACGGCCCCTTTGACTGGGCCGGTGTCAGCGATACCTACTTCGCCGCCATCTTTCTTCCGGAGAACGCCAACACTGCCTCACTCGTCACGCTGCGCGACGACCTTGCTGTGCCGAAGGACTTCCGCAAGAACGGTCTCGGCCACGGCGTTCCGCAGAAAGACGCTGCCAAGGGCGCAACCATCAACGTTCCGCTGCTCGGCGCCGCGGTCGGCGATACCTCGGGCCACGTCCGCACGCGCATCTTCGTCGGGCCCAAGCTGGTCAACGTGCTCAAGAACGTTCGCGCCGCCGACAACTCCGTCACACTCGGCCCGCTGCTGGAGTTCGGCTTCTTCGGTGTTATCGGCAAGTACCTGTTTCTCGCGCTGCAGTTCATCCACGCCCACATCGCGCCAAATTGGGGTTGGTCGATCGTCATTCTCACCGTCATCATCAACGGTGTGCTGCTGCCGCTGCGCATCAAGACCATGCAGTCCGGCCTAAAGATGCAGCGCATCCAGCCGGAGATGGACGCCATCAAGGCCAGGTACAAGAGCCTGAAGGTCACCGACCCCAAGCGCAACGAGATGAACGCCGAGATCATGCAGCTGCAGAAGGACAACGGCGTCAACATGTTCGGCGGCTGTATCCCGACACTCATTCAATTGCCGCTGCTCTTTGCCTTCTTTGGTATGCTGCCCAAGGTCGTCGAGCTTCGCCACGCGCACTGGGGATGGATACCGGATCTCTCGGCCGCGGACCCGTGGCACATCCTGCCGATCATTATGGTGGTCTCGCAGTTCTTGGTGCAGTTCTACACGCCGTCTCCGGGTGTCGACCCGCAGCAGCAGAAGATGATGGCCTTCATGATGCCCGCCGTCTCCGGCTACATGACGTGGAACTATGGCGCGGGTCTCGCGCTCTACTGGTCGGTCGGCAACCTGATCGGCATCGCGCAGCAGGCGGTGATGAATCGCACGTCACTCGGCCGCGAGATGCGCGAGATTGCCGCACGCCGTGCTCTCCGCAAGGCTGGCGTCAATTCTGCGATAGGTCAGAAATCCTCAGGAAAGGTCATTCAGGGAAAGCGCTAACTCAAGCAGCGGCATCGTACCCTCTCCTATGACTCCACTGGGCCCCGCCAAACCGTCGCTTGTCAGCTTCCTCGAAGCGCTCCGCACCTCCGGCGGCCTGCGCTTCGAGTACAGCATGGACATACGCGAGGCAGAGGACAGCACGGGGCAACTGCCGCTCACCGAAGTCACACTCTCCGGTCCCGACGTTCCTCTGCTCCTTGAGCGCAATGGCGAACTGCTGCACGCTATCGAAAGCCTGGCCGCGGCCGTGCTTCGCCTGGAGCCCGAGCAGGCCGAGCAGCTCTCCTTCGACGCCGACGGCTTCAAGGCTGCGCGCATCGCCGCAATCGCCCGCCTGGCGGAGGAGGCTATCGCCACCGTTCACTCCACCGGCAAGCCCTTTCTCTTCGCGCCGATGAACGCGCGCGAGCGTCGCCTGCTGCACCTTGCGCTTGTCCCCTCGGGCCTGGCAACAGCCTCCTCGGGGCTCGGCCCGCGCCGCTTCGTCGTGCTCTATCCCGCCGGTCAAACGCCCGAGCCCGAGCGCTTTGAACCGCAGTTTCGCCGGCCCGCTCCTTCTCGTAACCAGATAAGTTACAAAAATAGGAATGCTCCGGGGAACGCATCTGTTCGCAGCACCTTGAATCCCTCGCCGCTACCAGCCTCTGCCGAACAGGATCCCGAGTCGCATGGCAATCGAGCGGAGCCCACTACCGCACCCCAGGACGATGCCACCATGACGAAGGATCGTCTGGACTCCATTCGCCGCGCCTTCCGCAAACGCTGAACCCACACCGTTCGGCCTGTCCCTCAGGCACCCCGCCTCACAACATTCTCCTCCGCGGGCAGGTAGTGCGCCCATCCTGATCCTTCCGCTACGGACCGTAAAAACAAGCCGCGCGCCTTCACCATACCGAGCATCGCTTGCCGCAGCCTGCGTTCGCGTAAGCCCAGGAACAAGCCGGGCGGCGCGGCAAACCGGTACTCTTCGTACAGCCATGCGCCATCGTTCATTGCGGCAAAGTTCTGCTGGCCTTCGCCCCAGGCAAAACGCGGCCCGCTGAACTTCCGGCGCACAAACGCCCGCAAGCGAAGATCCGTGATGGTCTCCGCAAACTCCCCCATGCGGCGGATCCGCCGCTGCGCTCCCCAGCGCAGGACATCTCCGACCGCAAGCCGCGAACGCTCTTCAGCCTCGCGTTCGCTGCGCCAACCATCCATGGCATCCCGCGCCAACTCGGCGCTGAGCGCGAGCCGAAAGCACCGCTCTACAGGCGCCGCAATCATTAAGTTCAGCCGAACCGTCTGCACGTTCTACCTTCGCGCTCTCGAAGCCGGCCTGTTCAGCCGCCGGATGAAAGCTGTCTTGCTCGTTAAAACCCCAAGTGTGACGTGCTGTTGCAAAAAGAGAGAAAGCGGCCGCAGCGTGTACGGACCGCGAGGAGCTACGACACCAGCAGCAGCACCTTGCCAATGCCGCCCTTCTCCGCCGCCCGCTGTCCTGCCGCGGCCTCCCGCATTGGCAGCATACGATCCACCGGGATCGATAGTCGTTGTTGCGCTACGTCCTCCGCCAGTCGTTCCAGCGTCGGCACGTCGGGCTCTGCCACGACCGAGACAATCCGTACCGTCGGGTGCATTGCCGCATTTGCCGGCGGCCCCAGAACGGACGCAAACACACCGCCGGGCTTGACCTTGCCCAGAAGCTGCTCTGCCGTCTTGCCGCCGACCGCGTCCGCGATCCCATCCAGAAGACCGACCTGGGCAAGAGCCTCTTTGTCATCGAGCGCCACAACCATATCCGCACCCAGCGCCTTTGCCTCCTCAAGCTGACTTTTTCTCACGCCGGCAATCACGGTTGTTCCGGCCTGCTTCGCCGCGTACACCGCCGTCCGTCCCACGCCGCCGATCGCTCCGGCGACCAGGACGGTCCACCCCTTCTCCGGCTGCACGCCGCGCATCATCAACTGCTCGCCCGTCAGCAGCACGAGCGGCAGGGCCGCGGCGTCCACAATGTCCAGGCTCTCAGGAATGCGCGCCAGTTCACTTGCCTTAACCACTACCCTCTCCGCGTAGGTATGGAGCGCCAGAGCAAACACCCGGTCGCCCTCGGCAAACGCGGTCACATCCTCGCCAACCGCCGCGACTGTTCCCGAGACATCCCGCCCCAGGATCCCGGGAAACTCAACCGGAAATCTCTCTTTCGCCTCGCCGCTGCGCATCTTGTAGTCCACCGGATTGATGCTGGCGGCCGCCACCTTGACCAGGACTTCATCCGGCCCCGCCTCCGGATCCGCGACATCCTCCCACTTCAACTCATCCGGCCCGCCGTACTTGTGGATCACCACAGCCTTCATCACAGCTCACCTCTTCGGTATGGGATGCCGCAGCTTCGCGACGCGCCTCCTCAAAGCGCTTGCATGCAAAACCCGGCAGGTCGAACCCAGGCCATGAGCCCCTTGGTGAAGCTCATCACTCCGGCAGGTAGCGTCGCCAGTCTTCGCTCTCTGCGACTTGCTTCAGCAGGGCAAACCGCCGCTGCACCAGCCCCCGTACATGCGGCACCATTACCAGTCGGCCGACCAGCGCTCCCGCCCACCCCAGCGGCATGGCGAAACGCACCTCATCTTCAAGCAGCGTGGCTTCGTGGTGGCCATCGGCAGGAATTGTCTTGAACCAGTGATCATGCTGGAAGCGGGCGAAGCGCCCCCGCCCCATCGTGTCTTGGAAGTGGAGCGGCCGATCGAAGGCTGTTATGAGCGTCTCGTGCATCTGCGGCAGACCGAACTTCCATCCGCGCCACACCAGCTGGTCGTCCGCCTCGATCAGGCCGCGAGCTTTGCGTGACTCGGCCGCTATCGGCTTCAGGCCGAGCGTCCGCTGCACCAACTCAATCGAGGTCGAAAGGAGAAAACACCGGTCAATCGGCGCGTTGATGGTCGCTGTATCTCGTACGACATAGCCGCTCATCGCTTGATCACCCTCGCAAAGCCCAGCTTTCCGTAGCGGATAAGTACCTTATCCCGTGTCACCAGGGTAAGGTCTTCAAGCCGCGCTGTCGCCAGAAGCATGCGATCCGCGGGATCGCGGTGAAGCTCTCCGGGCAGTCGTGTCGACTCAATCAAAATGTCTGGCGTCAGCTCCAGCAGGCGAAAGCCGTCACCGGTCGTTCCGGTGCGTACCCATTCCTCGACTGTATGCGGCAGCTTGATTCGATTAAGCGACACCAGGATCGCAATCTCCCAGATCGACGCGGCCGAGACGTACGCCTGGCTCTTTTGCTGCCAAGTCTCGACCTCTGCGATCAAGATCTCGTCGATAAAGTTACGATCATTCTTTTGAAGCCAGAGCCAGAGATGGGTATCGATCAGGAAGCCGCTCACCGCTTCCGCTTCTCCAAAGCCAACGCCGGCAGCGTGTACTCCTCTGGCAGCGGCGAGATGATATCCCCAAGTATTTCTCCCCCCGGACTCCGGCCAACCACCGACCGAAAGGGCTTCTTCGGCTCCACATAGGGCACGAGCGTTGCGCACGGAACGCCGCGCTTCGTCACCACGATGGTGATCTCCTGCTCCCGCACAGTATCCAGCAGCTGCAGGCACTTCGCCTTAAACTCCCCAGCCGCCACCGTCTGCACTGCGATCTTTTTCGTCTTCACTGCTGCTTTCATGACCATAGTCTATGACCATGGTCAGAAAGAGGCAAATAGAACAAAGCTATCATCCTCAGAGATCCATCGCGTGATCGCGTACCAGCCGCCCTGCACGGTCCGTAAACTCCACCAGCGACGTGGTTCCCTGGTCGCCCTTGCCGCGCACCCGCACGCTCACCGCCTCGCTCGCCGCCTCCTTATCGCCCATCACCAGCACAAAAGGCACCTTCTGCAGCGTGAAATCTCGGATCTTCGCGTT
>CAXTJC010000264.1:0-5324 GCA_964244225.1 uncultured Acidobacteriaceae bacterium | reverse complement strand
TCTTGATGACGTGCTGCACGCGGAAGGCGAGGTCCGCCATGGTGATGCGTTCCTTCACCCGGTAGTTCATGCCGTAGATGGACTTGTAGTTGTAGCCGGAGAGGTGCAGCACAGCCTCACGCATGGTCTTGGACGGAATCGTGCCCGTATTGATGCACGCGCCGCCCACCACCTCGCGCATCTCGATCAGCGCAACCTTCTTACCCAGCTTGGCGCCGTAAATAGCGGCTCGCTGGCCCGCCGGGCCGGAACCGATGACAATCAGATCGTAGACACTGCTCATGCGCGGGTACGTTCTTCCCTTTTGCCGTTATAGGCCACGGTATTGTCTGCGCCGCGGCGAGCCTGGTCAGGACATGCGTCTCTGCCGATGAAACGTCAAACACACTTATGATACCGCCCGCGGGTTCGCCACGGAACGTACACTGACGCCAGTGCTCCAGTACGCCATTACCGATAGGCGTTTCTTTCCGGGCGATGAACGTCAGAGACAACGCCTCCTGATCGCCCAGGCCGAAGCCCTTGTTTTAAACGGTATCGACTTCCTCCAGCTCCGCGAAAAGGATCTCTCCCTCGCCGATCTCCTTACCCTCGCCCGAGAGCTCCGCGCCGTGCTCCCGCCCGGCACCCGGCCCCGCCTTCTCCTGAACGCCCCGGCCCCGCTTGCCATACAAGCCGGTGCCGACGGCCTCCATCTTCCCGGCAAATGGAGCGCCCCGGACCCATCCGCTTCCCCCTCTTTTTCCTTGTCCGCCGCTCTTACGGAAGCACGAACGGTCTTTACCGAGGCCGATCGCCCCAACCCCATCCTCAGCGTCAGCACCCACTCCATCGAAGACGTCCTCGCCGCCCGCGACGCCGGCGCCGATCTCATCCTTTTCGGTCCCGTCTTTGAAAAGCGTGTCCGCGGCGAACTTGTCCGGCCCGGTGTCGGCCTCCATGCCCTCGCCGCCGCCGCACAAACCGCCCACCCCACGCCTCTCCTCGCCCTCGGCGGCATCACCTCAGCCAATTACTCCAGCTGCCTGGCCGCCGGTGCCGCCGGTATCGCCGCCATCCGCATGTTCCTTCCGGCCGCTTTGTCCGAAGCCTTGTAAGCCCCTTCTCCCGCAATCAGATCAGCCGTGAGAAAATGATTCAGGGCCATGCTGATTACCCCGTTCGATCTCGCCAAAGAACCCCTCGAAATCAATCAGACTCTGTCTCCTGCGTCGATGGAGTACACGCCAGACGTCCTGCAGTCCGGGCCGCTCACCATCACCGGTCAGGCCGATCTCCTCATCGAGCATCACGGACATAAGGAAGTCATTGAAGACATTCGACTTCGCGCCCACTACGACGGCGACTTCACCCTTCTTTGCGCCCGTTGCCTGGACCCTGTCCCGCAGCATCTCTCGGGCAACTTCGATCTCATCTTTCGTCCTGAAGCCGCCGACAGCGACTCCGGCGAGCGATCTATCTCGGAAGAAGAGACCGAGATCGGGTATTATGAAGAACGCGGGCTCGTGCTCGAGGATGTTGTGCGCGAGCAGGTGCTGCTTTCGTTGCCGAACCGGACGCTTTGCACCCCGGAGTGCAAAGGACTCTGCCAGCACTGTGGCACACATCTGAACACGGCGACATGCGGCTGTGGCAAGGCTCCGGCCGATCCGCGATGGAGTGCGCTTGCCGGACTTGCAGGCACGCTGAAATCCTAAGCCGAGAGCACCCGCACCACTTTAAGCTTTGTTCACTGTAAAGATTTGCACGACCTTGATCTTCGATCCATACGATCCGTTCTGCTGGTGCCTGCGCCCCTCAGAACTCCGAAAGAGAGACCGCAATGCCGAATCCGAAACGACGCCACTCCAAGCAGCGCACCGCCAAGCGCCGCAGTCACGACTTCCTCACCCCCACCGGCGTCTCCGAGTGTCCTAACTGCAAGGAGCGCAAGCTTCCCCATCGCGCCTGCCGCAACTGCGGTGAGTACAGGGGCCGCACGGTGCTGGCCGTGAAGGAAGCAAGCTAACCCTTACCCGCTCGAAGAGAACCTGACCCGCAGCTGATGCCACTAGACATCGTCGTCGATGGAATGGGCTCCGACAAGGCCCCCGAATCCGAGATTCGCGGGGCCATTGCCGCGTGCCGCACCCTCGACGTGCGGGTTTTGCTGGTAGGACTCGAAGACCGCCTTCAGCCCGCTCTCAAGCAGGCGCTTGAAGGCGAACGCCTCCCGATTGAAGTCGTCCACGCCGCCGAGTGGATCAGCATGGACGACAAGGCTGCCCAAGCCGTGCGAGTCAAACGCGACTCGAGCATGCGCGTCGGCCTCAAACTCGTGCGCGAGGGCAAGGCCGCCGGATTCTTTACCGCCGGCAACACCGGCGCCGCTATGGCTACGGCCAAGATGGTCCTCGGCATGCTCTCCGGCGTGGATCGCCCCGCGCTCGCCGCCACCCTTCCCACCACCAACGGCAACCCCTCCCTTCTGCTCGATGTCGGCGCCAACGTCGATTCAGACCCTGAGAACCTCGTCCAGTTCGCCCTCATGGGCAACATCTACGCCTGCAACCTGCTTCGCATCCCAAAGCCGCGCGTCGGCCTGCTCTCGATCGGCGAGGAAGACTCCAAGGGCAACGCGCAGACCCGCGACACGCTCCCGCTGCTCCGCCAGGCCTCGCTCCACTGCATCGGCAACGTCGAAGGCCGCGATCTCTTCAACGGCCACGCCGATGTCATCGTCTGCGACGGCTTCGTCGGCAACGTCGCGCTCAAAGCTAGCGAAGGTCTCGCCAAGCTCGTCAGCTCCTCCCTCCGCGAAAGCCTGCGTTCGACCGTCACCTCCCAGATCGGCGCACTGCTCTCCCAGGGCGCCTTCAAAAGCTTCAAAAAGCGCCTCGACTACACCGAATACGGCGGCGCCCCACTCCTCGGCGTCCGTGGCGTCTGTATCGTCGGCCATGGTTCGTCAAACGAGACCGCTGTGATGAACGGCATCCGCGTCACCGCCGAGTTCGCCCACGCCGAGGTCAACGCCGGCATCGAAGCTGCCCTGCGCGCCCGCAGACAGCAACTCGCACAGGTCTCGGAAGCCATCCCCGCCACCGCCCCAGACGCCTGACCTACCCTCTAACCAGTCTTGTCTTTCTGTTTTCGCAATTGTGTTCTGCATTTCTGCTGTTGCTTCTTGTTTCCATCGCCAAGCGATCTGCCCCTCTAATGCCGCGGCTGCGCCAGCACCAGCCCCCTTGGCGTCGGCAGCAGCAGAATCGACAGCAGCCCCTCGCGCTCCATCTTGAGCGCCGCCTCCCGCACCGTTCTCAGATGCGAGCTCGCATCGTGGATCACGATCAATCCATGCGGGGTCATCTGCGGCAGAAATCGCTTCACCTCGGCCTCGCGGAGATCGGGGTCCGAGTCCGAATACAGCAGATCAATCGCCCCGTCCACCTTCATCGCGAGCGAACTCTCATTGCGCAGATCCATCCACCGCAGCAGCGGGCTACCCGCCAGCCGAGCCCTGGCCTTCGCGTACACCACCGGATCGAACTCGCACGAGATCACCCGCCCCCGCCCATTCCGCTCCAGACCCCGCGCAATCCACTCTGTCGACACACCCAGAAACGATCCCGTCTCCACCACCAGCTCCGGCTTCAGCGTCGTTACCAGCGTCGCCAGCAGCTCCAGCACCTCCACCTCGGCCGTCATCGAGTCGATCATCGACCAGCGCTCCGGATGCGCGCACTCCGGCGTCGCTCGGTGATACTCCGGCAGCAAAGCGCCCGCCGCACGCTCGTGCTGCAGCATCACCTTGTGCTCCTGCTTCAGCTTCTTTCCAAACCATCCCATAGCAGCCAAGTCTACCGTCCCACCGTCTTCCAGAAAGGCATCCTAAACAAGGACAGTGAGGAAACCAATGAGCAAGGGATGGACGGTCCACGACATGCCGCGGCAGGATGGCCGCCGTGCCATCATCACCGGCGGAAACAGCGGCATCGGGTACGTCACAGCCCTCGAGCTCGCTCGCCACGGAGCAGCCGTCGTCCTCGCTTGCCGCAGCCAGGCGAAAGGCGACGAAGCCGTTGTCTCTCTCCGCAAGCAAGTCCCCGGCGCCGACGTTGAAGTAGGCCTGCTCGATCTCGCCTCGCTGGAATCGGTCCGCGGCTTCGCCGCAGCGGAGCTTGCCCGTCCCGAGCCGCTCGATCTCCTCATCAATAACGCCGGCATCTACGCTCCTCCCGAACGCCGCGAGACCAGGGACGGCTTTGAGCTACAGTTCGGCACCAACGTGCTCGGCCCCTTCGCGCTCACCGGCCTGCTCTTGCCAAAGCTCGAGACGCGTGCGGCAAAGGTCGAGGCTACCGGCGGCCTGGTGCAGGGCGAACACGTTCCGCCGCGCATCGTCTACGTCTCCTCGATCGCCCATAAATTTGGCAAGCTCCACTTCGACGACCTGCAATTCACCCATCGCTACTCCCCATCCGCCGCGTACCAGCAATCGAAGCTCGCCGATCTGATGCTGGCCTTTGAACTCGATCGTCGCCTGCGAGCTCGAGGCTCCGCCATCCTGGGCCTCGCCGCTCACCCTGGCATCGCCAACACCAACATCTTTCTAACCGAAGACCATCAGGGCATCGAGCGCACGATCCGCACGTTCGTAGGCCGCATCGTGGAACGTGTCCTCAATACAGGCGCCGGGGGAGCCGTGCCAACGCTCTTTGCCGCTACTGCTCCCGGAGCCATGCCGGGCGGTTATTACGGTTCGCAGAGCTTCTTCGAGACGCGCGGCGGCGATGCTGGTCCCGCAAAGATTGCCGCGCAGGCGCGCAGCGTAGACGACGCCGCCCGCCTATGGAGCGTCTGCGAGGATCTGACCCGCGTTCGCTATCTGTAACCTTTCTTGATCTCTACCAGACCACCGTGCCCACAGCGTGCCCAGCCAGCATCACAGGGATCGTGTGCTTCCCCTGCTTCAACACGAAGCTCCTTGGCTCAGCCACACTGTTCGCAATCACCACAGCCACTCTTCCATCCGGCCGGCGAAACGCAACATTGGCGAGACCACTCACATCCGTCGATCCGACTCGCACCGACCCCGGCGGCACGAACTTCGACACCTGCGCCACCGTGTAGAAACCGATGTTCGGCGTGGCAGCGTCCTTGTCCACCGTGATCGCGCCCTGGCACACCGGGCACCCACCGCTCCCCGTATGCGGCCCAAACTGCGGATCGGCCGCCAGGTTCCACAGCAGCACACTCCGGCTCCAGTGCCGCAAAGCCCCAATCATCACGCGCGCAACCCGCTCTTCGAGCGGCTTCAACACATCGCTCCTGGGGTCCTCCAC
>CAXTJC010000263.1:0-5361 GCA_964244225.1 uncultured Acidobacteriaceae bacterium | reverse complement strand
GGCGGCCGGGGAACGGAACATCCAGATCGAACCTGAGCGGCTGGAGTAGCACGTGCCGCTCAGCGGATCAGCTGGGCTGCGGGGGGCAATGCGCATCTTTCTTACCGGGGCGACCGGCTTTATTGGCGGGCATGTCGCACGCGCCTTCGCGGAGCATGGGGCACAGCAGCGTGTGCTAGTGCGGGCTACAAGCAATCTAAGCGGCTTGCAAGGCATCAGCGGGCTGGAGTTTGTTAAGGGCGACCTGCGGCAGGCGGAGCAGTTGCGCACGTCCCTGACCGGCTGCGACGCTCTGGTGCATGTGGCTGCGGACTACCGGCTTTGGGTTCGCGACCCGGACGCCATGTATGCTTCCAACGTTGAGGCGACGCGTACGCTGCTCCGCCTTGCCGCGGAGGCCGGGATACCGCGCGTGGTTTACACGTCGAGCGTCGCAACGATGGGGTTCGATGCAGACGGAACCATCGTTGATGAAGAGACGCCGGTTGCGCTGACGGACATGATCGGGCACTACAAGCGATCGAAGTTCCTGGCCGAGCAGGTTGCGATTGAAGCGGCGCGACAAGGGCAGCACGTGATGATTCTCAATCCGACGACACCAATCGGAGCCGGCGATGCCAAGCCTACGCCCACCGGAAGGATCATCGTCGATTTCCTGAACCGGCGCTTTCCGGCGTATGTGGATACGGGGTTGAATCTGGTGGATGTGGAGGAGGTTGCGCGCATGCATGTGGTCGCGCTCGAGCGCGGACGGCCAGGAGAACGCTACATTTTAGGTGGGGAGAACCTTTCGCTGAAGCAGATCCTGGACCGGATGTCTGCGATCACGGGCCTGCCCTCGCCGACGATCAAGGTGCCGCATGGGGCGGCGCTGCTGTTTGCCTTCTTCGATGAGTGGATAACGGGGCGGCTTCGCGGACGGGAGCCGCGGGCGACAGTTGAGGCGGTGCGGATGGGGCGCAAGATTATGTTTGCGAACTCCGCGAAGGCGGAGCGCGAGCTCGGTTTTAAGGTGATGCCGGTCTATGGCGCGCTGCGGTTGGCGATCGAGTGGTTTGTGAAACATGGGTATGCACCCGTGCCGCCTTCTTCCGCGGGGAGCGATCGTTGAGGACTGCGATCATTGCGGCCCTGCCGCGTGAGTTGGCCACATTAACGCGGGGCTGGCGGCGGATCGATACGGCCGAGCAAGGCGTATGGCTCGCCGAATCGGAGTTCGGGGTCGCGGCCTGCGCGGGCATGGGATGCAATCGGGTGAGCAAGGCGGTTGCAGCAGCTTTGGCGAGTGGCGGCATTGTCAGCGGTATCGATCGGCTGCTGTCGGTTGGTCTCGCCGGCAGCTGCGGGCCGACTATCCCTGCCGGTGAGGTTCTGCAGTTTCGCACGGTGATCGATGTGCGATCGGGCGAACGTTTCGCTTCGGACGAAGGTGACGGCGTGCTGGCGACGGCGGGCGTGATTGCAGGTGTGGCGGAGAAGCGGCGACTCTTCGAGAGCTACGGAGCGGCCGCGGTGGATATGGAGGCAGCCTGCGTGGCGCGTCTGGCGCGAGCCCATGGTCTACGGTTCAGCGCGATCAAGGGGATCTCCGACGATGCGAGCTTCTCGCTCGATGGACTCGACCGTTTTGCGACGGCGGACGGCCGGTTCCGGGAGATAGCCTTTGCGCTGCATACGGCGCTTCGGCCCACGCGTTGGCGGGCTGCGATGCAGCTGGGCAGGAACAGCGCGGCGGCTTTGCGGGGTCTGACTGCGGCACTGCAGGCTGATCTTGCGAGGCAAGGATCGGGAAGGTAGGGATCGGAGAGATGGCAACGATGGTGGAAGGCAGGATGGAACGCGGCATTGAGGTTCCGGGAACTATGCGCGCGGCAGTGTATCGCGGGATAGATGAGGTGCGGGTGGAAGAGGTGCCGGTGCCGGCGATTGGGCCGGGTGAGGTGCTGGTGCGGATCGATACCTGCGGCATCTGCGGGACGGACCTGAAGAAGATCCATACGGGCTCGCACAGCGCGCCGAGGATTTTCGGGCATGAGATGGCGGGGACGATCGCGCGTGTTGGCGAGGGCGTTGGCCGCTTCGCGGTTGGGAACCGGGTGATGGCATACCACCATGTTCCCTGTGGCTCTTGCTATTTCTGCCGCAAGCAGACGTACGCGCAGTGCGAGGTTTATAAGCAGGTGGGCTGTACGGCGGGTTTTACGCCGGCAGGCGGGGGGTTTGCCGAGTACATCCGCGTGATGCCATGGATCGTTGAGGGCGGTCTGGTGAAGATTCCCGATGACATCCCGTTCGAGCAGGCGTGCTTTCTCGAGCCGGTCAATACCTGTTATAAAGCGATTCGTCTGCTCGATCTAAAGCCGGATGAGACCGTGCTGGTGATCGGTCAGGGGCCGATCGGCATCCTGCTTGCCGCGTTGGCGAAGCGGACCGGGGCGACGGTGCTGACGAGCGATCTGTACCCGGAGCGGCATGCGATTGCGGCGACGTTTGGCCTGGATCGCCCGCTTGAAGCCAAAGGCGATGTGGTGGGTGCGGCGCAGGCGGCAACCGATGGTCGCGGCGCCGACGTGGCGCTCGTCGCGGTGGGCGGCAATGCGGTGATCGCCACGGCCATGGACGCCATACGACCCGGCGGGCGCGTGATGCTCTTCGCGCAGACACAACATGGCGAAGCCCCGTTCGATCCAGGGGCGGTGTGCATGGACGAGAAGACACTCATGGGGTCGTACAGCGCCTCGGTGGCGATCAACAAGGATGTAGAGGACCTGGTGTTCGAGGGATACCGCGAGGGCTTCGACCTGACGCGGCTCATCTCGCACAGGTTCGCGCTTGAGGGCGCGCCGGCGGCGATTGCGCTGGCATCCGATCCGCAGCCGGATTCCATGAAGATCGTGCTGCAGCCCGGGCGATAGATGGGGCTCTGCAGCAAACGGTAAAGATCTTTTGATTAGTTCCGTTGCGTATACCGATTACAAGGTGCAGAAGCTAACAACTCCTACTTCGGTCAAGTTGCACTTTGATGGACTGATGGCAGCTACCAGGGCACCGTGCGGCCCAAATAATCCACGTACTCGAGACCAGGATTGCCTTGTTTTTTCAGCAGGACGTTCACCAGGTTTGGAACGCTTTCTTCGATGCTTAGGCGCGCGTTCGGTCCACCTAGGTCGGTACGGACCCAACCGGGAGCCATCAATACCATCGCGCGAGGCGAACCGGAGTTGCGGGCTGCGTAACTGCGCATGAATTGGTTTAACGCTGACTTGCTGCCGCGATACAGCTCGTGCATGCCATTGACGTTATTTGTGATGCTCCCCTGGCCGGAGGACATCACACCGATCAGGCCGTTTGCGGAGACGAGCCCCTGCAGCGATTCGACGACTCGCATGGGACAGAGCGCATTGGTGAGCATGATACGAATGAAGTCCTCTGTTTTGACATCTGCGATGTTTTCATGAATCGCTATACCCGCATTCACAAAAAGCATGTCGAAGACGCGCCCTGACAAGCGCTGGCTTAGAGCTTCGACTTGGGATTGTTCGCAGATGTCTAGCGTCTCGATTTTAAGACGTTCTTGAAATTGGTCTGCGAGATCGTGAAGCTTTGTTCGGCCAGATCCCGCTCGAACAGTGCCAATCACGTTCCATCCCTTCTTCAAGAATTCTTCCGCCATCGCGAGGCCAAGACCGCGCGAGGCTGCAATCAGAAGGATGGTGCTGGCTGTTTGCTCCGGGGAATTCGATGTCATGTAGTGTTTCCTCTGGATTTCTTCCCCGAGTATGGATGTGCTCCGGAAAAAGCGCCAGACGCACCAAATGCACTGTATAAGTGCACACGACGCAAGCATGGACACGTTCAAACCTCTATATTGCTGTGATGGGCGCCGTTGATCTGAACCTTCTGAGCGCATTGGACATGCTGCTGGCGGAAAGCAGCGTGATCGGAGCGGCCCGCCGCCTAGGCCTTAGCCCCTCCGCGATGAGCCGTACACTTGAGCGACTGCGGCGAGCGACAGGGGATCCTCTGCTGGTGCGCGCGGGGCGCGGACTGGTGCCGACTCCTCATGCCAAAGCACTGCGAGAGCGTGTGCATTCGCTCACGCTGGAGACTATGTCTGTTCTGCGACCATCTCCAGCGCAGCTCGATCCCGCTGCAATCCGCGTGACGTTTACGATCCGCGCGAGGGAATGGTTTGTGGAGCTGCTCTCGAGTGCCATCGTCCGAGACATCATCAAAACTGCGCCTCATGTGCGGCTTCGGTTTTTGCCGAAGCGTGACGCTGAGCCAGATCTTCTCCGGGACGGATCCGTCGATCTGGAGCTCGGCAAACGAGGAACGTCTGCGCCGGAGATGCGCACCCAGTTTCTCTTTCGAGACAGATACGTTGGCGTTGCCCGAACAGGGCACCCGCTGCTTGCCGCGGGAAAGGTGACGCCGAAACGATACGCTGCCTGTGGCCACGCGGTAGCGTCGCAGAGTGGAGACTTCAGTGACGCCATGGACGCTGCGCTGGAAGAAGTTCAACTCAGTCGTACGGTGCAGGTTGTGGTGCCCGGATTTGCGGATGCGATGCGGATCGCGGCAAGCTCCGATCTCATCGCGTTGGTGCCGCGCGCAAGTCTGGGGAACACTCTCATCAAGGACCGAGCCGCAGCGATGGGAATCGAACAGTTCGAGATTCCGGTGCGCATGCCAGAGATACAGATCTCTGCGTTGTGGCATCCCCGAGTGGATATCGACGCTGCACAGCGCTGGCTGAGACAAGCGGTGATCTCGCTGTGCAAGCGCGCATATCCGGCAACGTGAGCAGATCCGGAGCTGCTCCATAATTTCACGCTATGGGAGTTGGTTGGCAAAGCCGCCACATGAGAATCAGTATCCGTAGATTCGCTATCCCCGCCGATCGGCTGGCGCACGATTCTCGATTGAGGGTCAACAGGCCAATGTGCTTGTTGAGCCGGGATGGCTAAAGCGGGAATAGCGCCTTAAACCCCCAACATAAATCCTTAGCGTACGATTCGGACTTTTGATCAGGAATTGGTGTTCTGTCCAAGCAAAGCGTTAGACCAGCCGTGCTCCACAATCGACGTGAATCGTCTCACCTGTGATCGCCTCATTCTGCATAAGAAGCAGTACAGCCTGGGCAACTTCATCTGCGGTTACTAGACGGGGAATCAGGTGTTTCTTTGTGATGTCGCTGAGCGCTTGCGATCCTTTCTCCGGAAATACACTGTCCCACATCGGGGTATCTGTATAGCCGGGTGCTATGGCGTTGAAGCGAATGGGTGCAAGCTCCAGAGCAAGAACGCGCGCCAGTTGTTCAGCCGCCATTGTTGCAATGCCATTGACCCAGGCTCCACT
>CAXTJC010000262.1:0-5368 GCA_964244225.1 uncultured Acidobacteriaceae bacterium | reverse complement strand
CGATATCGTCTCATCCACAACGCCGGATTTTGCGCTGTCACCTTGCCTTCCCGCGGTTACTGTACAGGGCGGCGCGACCAGTGCGCCCGTAACCCTGACCGTTTCGCCCTTCAACGGATTCAGCGGTAAGGTGACCTTCTCGGCAAGTACGGATTCCAATTTGCTTGCCGGTTTTAATTTCTCTGCCCCATCCGTCACGATCACCTCCTCAGCGGCTGGCACCGCGACGCTTTCCTTCTCGGCCTTCACCACGACAGCAGCCGGCAGCGCTATAGGCTCCTCCGGCTTGAAGCGCCTTCCTGCTTCTGGAAGCGCCGGGTTGAGACACCCTGGTCTGCTTGGAACGGGCGCGGGAACTGCCGTGCTTGCATCTGCTCTGTTCCTTGTTCTTCCCAAACGCAGACGAGTCTTTAGCCTCCTCGCGGCGATCCTAGCGGTGTCTGCTCTTGGTCTCAGCGGATGTGGCTCCGGCGCAACACCGATCAATGGTGGGCCTGTGACCGGAACCAGCACGACAACTCCGACCGCAGCCGGTACCTACCTTGTCAACGTGACCGCAAGCGGGACCAACAGCGCAGGCCAGGCGCTGGTGCACACAGTCATTCTCACGCTCAACGTCAACTAATACGGTGAGATCGAACTACCAAGGGCCGGGTGTATCGCGCGGCTCTTGGTACTTCAATCCAGCTCTATCTCAACCGAGCTACGCTGCGCCTGCGCCAGAGTAATGAAAGCATCCTGTGCCGAGCAGACGGCCCCGTCCTGCAACGCCCGTGTGTAGCTTCCGTCTGGCTGTAGCAGACGCGCCTTCACATTGTCTTTCAGGTATGTCGCCAGAATCTCGTCCCGCAGCCGCTGACTCAGCTCCGGCTGCGTTACCGGGAAGACGACCTCGCATCGCTCATGCAGGTTGCGCGGCATCCAGTCCGCGCTTCCGCAGAAGACCTCCGGCGCGCCGCCATTTGCGAAGCTGAAGATGCGGCTATGCTCCAGAAAACGGCCGACGATCGATCGCACACGGATGCGCTCACTCAGGCCCGGCACTCCCGGCCGCAGAGAGCACATACCACGGATGATCAGGTCGACCTCCACCCCTGCCTGGCTCGCCTCGTACATGGCTTCAACGCAGCCGCGATCCAGCAGCGCATTCATCTTTGCGACGATCCCCGCCGGCCGGCCTGCCCTGGCGTGCTCCGCCTCGCGCCGTATCAGCTTTTCGAGATCAGCCGCCAGAGTGAGCGGCGCAACCAGCAGCGGCCTGTAGGCATCGCCCTCGGACTCCGCGGTCAGATAGTTGAAGACCGCCTGGACCGCGGAGGTAATCTCCGGCCGCGCCGTCAGCAGGCTGATGTCGGTGTAGAAGCGCGCCGTTACCGGGTTGTAGTTTCCCGTACCCAGATGCGCATACCGCCGAATCACGCCGTCCGCATCGCGGCGCACCAGCAGCGCCAGCTTGCAGTGCGTCTTCAGACCGAAGATGCCGTGGAACACACCGACCCCGGCATCCTCAAGCTCGCGCGCCCATCGGATATTTGAGGCCTCATCAAAACGGGCCATCAACTCGACAACCACTGTGACGTCTTTGCTCTGCGCCGCCTCAATCAGCGCGCGAAACATCGAGGAGTCCGCACTCGTTCGATAGAGCGTCTGCTTCATCGAGATCACGGAAGGATCCGCCGCACCCGATCCCACGAATCCCTCGACCGTTTTGTAGCTGTCAAACGGATGATGCAGCAAGACATCCTGCGAGCGCAGTTCGTCGAACAGATCCGCCGACTTTGCGCCCAGCTTGAACTCCTTGCCCGCAAAGACGGGGTACTTCAGGTCTGGCCGCTTTGCCTCGGAGTACAGGTTCATCAAACGCGAAAGATTGACCGGCCCATCTGTCCGGAAGACCTGCCACGCTTCCAACTCGAAGTTCATCATCAGCCGCTGCGTGATCTCGTCTGTCGCAGAGCACTCGATTTCTAAACGAACTGCGTCGCCCTTGCGGCGGTTATGCAGCTCAGCGCGAACGCTCTCCAGCACCGAACGCGACTCCTCCTCCTGCATGTAGAGGTTGCTGTTACGCGTCACGCGGAAGGCGGCGCTTTCCAGCACCTGGTAGCCCCTGTACATGCGCTCCACCTGCGATTCGATCAGCTCATGGAGCAGGATAAAGTCGCTCGTGCCGTCTTTTCCGGGCAGGCTGACCAGGCGCGGAAGCGATCGCGGCACGGTCAAGACACCAAGCACCGGAACCGTCTTCACACCGGCCGCCTGATTGCGCTTATGCCGCAGCAGCAGCGCGATGCAGAGCGCCTTGTTCAGCACGCGCGGAAACGGATGCGAGGGATCGATCGTCACCGGCGTCAGCAGCGGATCGATCTCATTGGCATAGAACTGCAGCGCGGCTTTTCTCGCCGCATCATCCAGCTCCTTCCACCGCAGCACACGAATTCGTTCGGCCGCGAGCGCCGGCAGAAGCTGCTTGTTCCAGCAGCGGTACTGCGCCCGTACGAACGAATCAATCTGCTTGGTGAGCGCGTTCAGCCGCTCTTCGAGCGTCATCCCGCCCTCGTCCGCGGCCTGCGCCTGGTTATCACCGTCCTCAATCCGCTGCATCATGCCGGCCACGCGGATCTCGATGAATTCGTCCAGATTGCTGGCCGTGATCGCCAGAAATTTCACCCGCTCCAGCAGCGGATTTGTCGCATCCACCGCCTCTTCAAGGACACGCTCGTTGAACCGCAGCCAGCTCTCATCCCGGCTTAGGAAGCGCGTCATCACGGCCGGTGGCGGCGGCGCTTGAGCCCTGACCTTCGCCTTCCGTTTTGACGTCTGCTTTTTCGCTGTCTTCGTCACGGCGTCCTGCTGGTTTGGAATTGATGGAGGTTCTTCACTCATAGCCTGATGAGCCTACGACACTGATATTAAGGCTGCGAGTATTTCCTGACGAGCCTACACACATCATCCTGCCTGGATCGCGGATATCGAAAAAAACAGCAGCCCGAAGGGGGCTGCCGTCTTCTGTTCCAGGGTGGGCCACGCTCTTACTGGTGCCGGTGCATCGTCCATCCCAGGTACTTCTCCGCGGCCTCCATCACCGGACTTGCCACGGTCGAGAAGTTCGCCGCTACATGGTGCTCAAAGCCGTTCTCGCAGATATACCGCAGCAGCTCCTGCATCTTTGGGATCTCGACCACACCCGCGCCGCCGAAGGTCTGCAGCGGGTCATCCGTAAACCTGCCTTCGCCGACATAGCCTGCGATGCATCCGTTGAAGTCGTCCGTCGAGAACCGCGCAAAGCTCATCGCGCCAGCCTTTACCGTCCCATCGAGCGTTCCGTAGGTGTTCTCCTTGCCGACTGTCCCCGCTATGATCTGCTGAAAATCCATCTTCACCCCTTCTTTGAAGAAGTGCTTCGGCAGGTTCGAGCAATGGAAGCAGACCGCTTTATCCGGGTTATCGCCGTAGTTGTTGTTCCAGTCCAGCAGCGCACTCGGCGTCTCACTCGCCAAGCCGAGCGCATACATGCTGAGCGTGCCCATCGTGTCCGTCTCGCACGCGCTTGGAATCAGGTTCTCGCTCATCATGCTCATGACGGTGCAGGGAACCACGCCGAAGTACTCCTCCATCGAGGTCCAGCACTGCACGGAACTGATCGTCAGCTCATGCGACTGCATAAAGCCGTCGATCACCACACCCAGCTTGGACATCTTCAGCAGCGCCGCTTCCGGCGTGTTATTCAGCGGCAGGTAGCTCTTGATCGTCGCCAGCTTCTCCTGCACCCGCGCTTCACTGTCCGGCAGCTTGGCGATCTGGCCGAAGACCTCGCTGAGATCAAGCGTGTCGACCGTGATGCCCGACCGCTCGAGCAGCTTCTCTGAATAGCGGACGGTGTTGAACGCGGCCGGACGCGCACCGATCGCGCCGATCCGCAGATTCTTGAAGCCCTTCACCACTCGGCAGACACTGGCAAACCACCGCAGATCAACCCGGAACTCGTCTGAGTCCGGAGCCTCCGTGTGCAGTCGCGTCAACGAGTAAGGAATCCGGTACTGCTTCAGGTTGTTCGCGATCGACATCTTGCCGCAGAAGCTGTCGCGCCGGAAGGCGATCGACATCTTGCCTGCATGGTCCGGCGTCGCCTGAATCAGTACTGGCACCCGCAGGTCCGCAAGTCTGAGCGCATCCGCCAGTCCACGCTCCTCGCCAAAGTTCGGCAGCGTAATGATGATGCCGTCGATCTCCTTGGCATGCTTCTGGAAGAGCGCCGCACACTTCTTGGCATCCTCGTAGGTCTCGACCGCGCCATGCGCCGTCTCGTCCGGCGAGAGCACAATGGCCTGTATGCCGGCAGCCTCGAGCGCCGCCACCATCTCCAGCCGTCCACTCGTCGCCAGGTGGCTCGGAAAAAAGCCGCGGTTGCCAACGATCACACCAAACGTCATCTGCCTGCCCATCTCCACTCCCTCGTCAACCGTCCGGTCTTTCAAGTTTGCTTCGGTCCGAAGCACGAATTAATCAGCCACGGCCTGTATGTGTGCGTGCGGTTCGGTCGGAGCGATCCGGTAGCCTCTCCAGCCGTAATAAATCACGAAGATGTAGCAGAGGAAGGGCAAGAAAAGTGATCGATGGATTCCATAGCGATCCGCGAGAAATCCCATCAGTACCGGGATCAGCGCTCCACCGACGATGCCCTGCACGATCAAACCCGATCCGCGGCCGGTCAGCGGGCCAAGCTCGGCAACGGCCAATGTGAAGATGGTCGGAAACATGATCGAGTTGAACAGGCCGACGGCGAGAATTGTCACGGCCGCAAAGTAGCCTGTGCCCAGCAAGGAACACAGCACCAGCACGCCCGCGCCAACGCCGCTCCAAGCCAGCATCTTCGAGGCAGACAGCCGCTGCATGACGGCAGACCCGATGAAGCGCCCGACCATCATGCCGCCCCAGTAGAGCGCAACCAGCTTCGCCCCCTGCTGCAAAGGAAGGCCAGCGATCGAAGGATCAGCCAGATACTTGACCAGAAAGCTGCCGATCGAGACCTCCGCGCCGACATAGATAAAGATTGCCACGGCGCCAAGGTAGAGGTGTGGATGATTCCAGACGCTATCTTCCTTCACGTTCAGGCTGCTAGGGCGAAAGTCGCGTGTAACCTCCAGGCGCGGAAAGCGATAGAGCGCGATCGCCAGAGCCAGCACGCCGAGGATGATGGCCAGCATAATGTAAGGAAACTTCACGCTTGCGGCCTGCTGCATACGGTCGGCCAGCGCGTCTGACGCATGAACCTGAATGTGCTTTGCTGAGGCCGCCGCCGCTCCGCCAAGTATGAGAACGCTGCCGACGTACGGTGCTACGGTATCCCCAAGCGTGTTGAAGGCCT
>CAXTJC010000261.1:0-5369 GCA_964244225.1 uncultured Acidobacteriaceae bacterium | reverse complement strand
GCTGGGCTGGAATCGATGGCAGGTGCTGGCCCACATTGAGATTGAGGCAGTCGCACTCGGCCTTGGCGGCGGGTTGCTGGGCATCGCTTTAGGGTGGTGCGCTCTGCGCGTGCTGGCGGCTCTGCCCAGAACCGCAAGTCTCATCTCGGCGTCACTCGGCTGGCAGCTTCTCGCCGAGTCGGTCGGCATCGCGGTCTTCGCCGGGCTGCTTGCCGGAGCGCTTCCGGCGTGGCGCGCCGGGCAACTCTCGCCTGTCGATGCGCTACGGCATGATTGAGAAAGCTGCGCTGCGGCACGAATAAGAAAGAGCGTGATGGCACGATTTGGAGCATTCTGTTTTCCCGGCACGGGTCACATCAACCCAATGACCGCGCTGGCACGCTCTCTGCAGCTCAGGGGCCATGAGATCGTGATCTTCGGCATCGCGGATACCGAAGCAGGTGTGCGTGCGGCGGGCATCGCCTTTCACCAGATCGGGGCCGAAGACTATCCGCCCGGCGCCCTCAAAAGGCTGGACGAGCACCTGGCGCGGCTCAAGGGCATAGCAGCCTTTCGCTTCACCTTGGAGCGCGTCAGAAAGTCGACACGGATGATCCTGCGCGACGGCCCGGACGCGGTGCGCGCAGCCAATGTCGACGCGCTGCTGGTCGATGAGGCGGAGTTTGCCGGAAATGTGGCGGAGCATCTCTGCCTGCCCTGGATCTCGCTCGCCTTGCTTCCCCCGCTCCTGCCCGACGACCGCTTTCCGCCCTTCTGGTTCGGCTGGCCTGCAGGACAGGATCGGCTCAGCCGCCTGCGGAATCGCCTCGCCATCCATCTGCTGCTGCGGATCGCGGCCCCCATCTTCAAGGACGTGAACCGGCAGCGCAGCGTCTGGGGGCTCAAGCCACAGACCCGTCCCGAAGACGGCCTGTCGCCTCTCGCGCAGATTACCCAGATGCCGGAGGCGCTCGAGTTTGCCATCCGCGGCAGCAGGCCGGCGGGGCTGCACTACACCGGACCGTTTCTAAACGCGCAACAGCGTCCAGTCGTCGACTTTCCCTGGAACCGCCTTGACGGTCGCCCGCTCCTCTACGCCTCCATGGGCACGCTCCAGAACGGCTCGGAGGCCCTCTTCAGAAGCATCGCGAAGGCCTGCGCCGGCCTCGACGTCCAGTTAGTGATGTCGCTCGGTGGCGGAATCGATCCGGCGCGGCTAGGCCCGTTGGCCGGCGATCCGCTGGTGGTTCGCTTCGCTCCCCAACTGGAGCTGCTGAAGCGGACCGCGCTGGTGATCACGCACGCCGGCCTGAACACCGTCCTCGAGTCGCTATCCGAAGGCGTGCCGCTCGTCGCCGTGCCCCTGGCCAACGACCAGCCCGGCGTGGCGGCCAGGCTCAAGGCACGCGGGGCCTGCATAGTGGTCTCTCGCCACAGGCTCAAGCCGGCCCGGCTTCGCAAAGCGATCCTCCGCGTGCTGCATGAGCCCCGCTACCGTGAAGCGGCCCGGGTTCTGCAACGCGCGATCCTGCAGGTCAATGGACCGGATCGCGCTGTCGATCGCATCGAGCAGGCGCTCAACCTTCCTTCAACGCAGCCAGCACCCTAATCCGCCGCAACCTTCCCCCAAGCGCGCATGCCCCCAACATTCTCCTGTGAGCGCTTGATCGTGGAGAGCCTGCTCTAACTAGGCAAAGAGTGCCGTCATCTCGACCTAAGTTGTACGGTCCTATCGCACAACGCAGTGGAGAGACCCCTGTATTTCGTCTTTGTCGTTGCCCAGTTTTCTCTCAGAGAGTGGCGTGGCGCGAGTTTCCAAACAGGCTTAAGATATCAGAACCTAAAAAGCCCTTTGCCTTTTATCGCAATCCGCAATACACTTATCGCGGATTGAAATATAGGCAGGCATGAAGCTCTCTGACAAAATCCGTTACCTTCGCGAGATTGAAGGGTCGCTTCGAGGTCTCGGCCGGGCGATGACCCAGCAGGAGCTCGTCCGCGCCATCGCGGAGGAGTCTCCAGGACAGACCGTCTCTCAGTCGTATCTCTCGCAGATTGAATCCGGTACTCGCCCGCACCTCACCAACACCAGCCGCCTCCTGCTGGCGCGCTTCTTCAAGGTTCATCCCGGGTATCTGGTCGAGGACCCCGAAGACTACCAGGCCGAGTTCCGCACGCCGGAGCTGGTCCAGTCCCTTGCCGAAGACAAGCTCGATCTCTGGCTGATCGCCGGCGCCGAGCGGTTCGGCCGCGCCGATCCTGCGCTCTGCCGTGCCCTTCTGGCGCTTGCTCAGCACCAGGACTCTCGCCGCTGCCTGCTTCTGCTGCACTCGATTCTCAAAGCTCCTGAGCTGGTGGAGCGTCTCATGGCTGTGCTGAATCCAACCGCACCCCGCGCTCAAACGCCGGCCCGGCTACGGTCCGTGGACAGGCCGAAGAAAAAGGCGGCCGCAAAGAAAATGCCGAGCGCAAAGATAAAGACGGCCGCAAAGAAAGGAATGGTGAAGAAGTGATCACGCTTTATCTTGTCTGCTTCGTTCTCGGTCTGGTGCTTAGCCTTCTGGCTGCATTCTCAGGTCTCGGCCGCCTTCACCTGGGTCACATCCACGTGCATGGAAGCCACGTTCATGCCAGATCCGGAGCCGCCCACGTCTCCGCGTTCAACGGCTTCACGGTAGCCGCCTTCCTTTGCTGGTTCGGCGGCCCGGGATACCTGCTCGATCGCTTCAGCTCTCTCGTCGGCCCGTTCGTCATGCTGGCGGCGGCCTTTGCCGGGGCGACCGGAGCATCGCTCTTCTACGCCCTGATCTTCAAGCTGCTCCTTCCCCGCGAACGCGTGCTCAGCCCGGACGACACCCGCATGGAAGGAACGCTCGCCCGTATCTCGGATGAAGTTCGCGCTCCCGCCGGCATCGGGGAGATCCTCTTCTCGCAGGCCGGTACGCGCCGCTCCGCCCCCGCCCGCAGTGAGGACGGAAGCCGCATCGCCCGCGACACCGAGGTCGTCGTTCTCCGGTATGAGCGCGGCGTTGCCTACGTCCGCCCCCTGCACGAGTTCAATCAGGACTCACGCTTTCCCAACCTTTAGACTCGCGCTTTGCCAACCTCTACCTGTCTCTCGAAAGGGACACTTCCATGAACGTGATCGTCGTTATTGTCGGCCTGATTGTCGTCGCTACACTCGCCTTGCTCCTCTCCATCGGCCGCATGTTCCGCAAGGCCGCGCCCAACCAGGCCATCATCGTGTACGGCTTTCGCAAGCCGCGCGTGATCAAGTCCGGTGCGGCCGTCATCTTTCCCGTGGTTGAGAACTATCGCGAGCTCACCCTCGAGCTGATGAGCTTCGATGTCGCGCCCCAGCAGGACCTCTACACGAAACAGGGCGTCGCCGTGACGGTAGAAGCCGTCGCGCAGATCAAGGTCCGCTCGGATGAAGAATCGATCCTCACCGCGGCCGAGCAGTTCCTGTCAAAGACATCCGACCAGCGCGAATCTCTGATCCGGCTCGTCATGGAGGGCCACCTTCGCGGGATCATCGGCCAGCTCACCGTGGAGCAGATCGTCAAGGAGCCGGAGATGGTCGCGGAGCGCATGCGCGCCACCTGCATGGATGACCTGAGCAAGATGGGTCTTGAAGTGATCAGCTTCACCATTCGAGAGGTCCGCGACAAGAACGAGTACATCACCAACATGGGACGGCCGGACGTGGCGCGCATCCGCCGCGACGCCGAGATAGCCAGCGCCGAAGCCGAGCGGGATACCGCCATTCGCCGCGCGAATGCGCTGCGCGAAGCTGCCATTGCAAAGGCCGCCAGCGATCAGGATCGCGTCATCGCGGAGACCGCCTCGCTCGGCAAGCAGGCCGCCGCGCAGCGCGACCTTGATATCCAGAAGGCCCAGTACACCGAGCAATCACGCCGGCAGGAGGCGCAGGCGGACAAGGCCTATGAGCTCCAGACCAACGTCATGCAGCAGCAGGTCGTCGCCGAGCAGGTCAAGGTTCTGCAGATCGAAAAGGAGCAGCAGATCAAGGTCCAGCAGGCGGAGATCCTGCGTCACGAGGCGGAGCTGATGTCGACGGTCCTCAAAGGCTCTGAAGTGGAAGCGCGCCGCATTCAGAACATCGCCGCCGCCGAAAAGGCGCGCCTCACCATTGAGGCCGAGGGCCGTGCCGCGGCCACACGCGCGGCGGGTGAAGCCCAGGCCGCCATCACGCGCCTGCAGGGTGAGGCCGACGCCGACATCATCTTCCAGAAGGGGTCAGCGGAGGCAAAGGCCATGAACGTCAAAGCCGAGGCCTACCAGGAGTGGTCGCAGGCCGCGGTCGTGGACAAGCTCATCACCAACATGGCCGACGTCGTCCGCGCCATGGCCGAGCCGCTCGCCAACGTCGATAAGATCACCATCGTCTCCACTGGCTCGGACGGCGATACCGGCGCCAGCAAGATCACCGGCGACATGACCAAGATAGCCGCCCAGGTACCCGCCCTCTTTGAGGCGCTCAGCGGCATGAAGATGAGCGACTTGATGGCCAACGTCAAAGCGATGAAGCCGCGTGAAGACAAAACAGTCAACGACCTCGAAACCAGATGAGCACAGGCCGCGCGCCAGCCCTGACACGGCGCGCGGCCGCTCTTCTCTCTCTCTAAAGGAACCCGCCATGGCCCTTCTCGAACGCGTCTCCACCCTCCTCCGCGCCAACCTCAACGATCTCCTCGACAAGGCCGAGGATCCCGAAAAACTCTCCCGACAAATCCTCCTGGACATGGAAAATCAGCTGCTTCAGGTAAAGACCCAGGTGGCTGTAGCTCTCGCGGACCAGCATCGTCTGGTGAAGCAGCGGCAGGAGCATGAAGAGGGGCAGTCCGCGTGGCGTCGCAAGGCTGAACTCGCCGTTGCCAAAGGACAGGACGACCTTGCCCGCGCGGCGCTCGAGCGCAGCCTCTCCCACGGGCGTCTGGCGGAAGGGTTTGCCCAGCAGCACGCGGAGCAGATGGCTGAAGCCGAGACCCTCCACTCCGCCTACTCGAAGCTGCAGGGCAAGCTCACCGAGACCCGGGCCAAGATCGAGCTTCTGCTGGCGCAGCACCGCCGTAACCGGGCTTCGGCGAAGGGGAACCCTGTCCAGCCGCTCATCGCAGCCGGACAGACATCCGCGGGCTTGTCCCGTCTGGCTTCTACCGTTGCCGCCGGTAAGTCCGCCGCCCAAACCAATCGAACGCTTCAGGCCTTTGCCACGAGCGACACGATCGAAGATCGATTTCAATCTCTCGAGCAGGCCGATCAGATTGAAGCTCTTCTCTCGGAGCTCAAAGAGACGCACCTGCGCCTGAACTCGTAACGCCGGCCGTGCCACTCTATCTCGGACTCTGCATAAACCACGCCGCACG
>CAXTJC010000260.1:0-5380 GCA_964244225.1 uncultured Acidobacteriaceae bacterium | reverse complement strand
CGCGGAGGTGCTGCGCTGTGTCGCCGGTGTTGAGGCTGACGAGGAAGGCGATGGGATCGTCGCCGCGTGCGTTGCCATTCTGATCGAAGAGGTGACGGTAGGAGGGCATGAAGGAGGGCGGGTTGAGGCTGGCGGGTTCGTAGAAGTGGGCGCGCAGCCAGAGCGGGGAGCGGCGGTTGCCGACCTGGGAGAGGTCCGGGCCCTGGCGGCGGTTGCCGATGAGTGGAGGCTGTTCGCGGCGGATCTGGCTGAGGGGCTGAAGCGGTCCCCACAGGAGGACGTCGGCGGTGTGGGGGCGGACGTACTGGGAGTGACAGTGAATGCAGCCCTCGGCGATGTAGACCTGGCGGCCGCGCTCGGCGGCAGACAGGACGGGCGACGCGGTGGTCGATTGGGCGGTTGAGTGGGCGGGGCGGAGGGCTCGATCGAGGGTGAGCGCGGCGAGCAGGACGGCGGCGGTGACGGCGAGCTCGCGCGGGTGGCGGCGGATGAGGCCGAGGAGAAGCGGAAGGGCGACGACGACGCCGGCGCAGAGGACGAACACGGGCGGAACATGGCCGAGGTTCTGCGCCATGCCGATGCCCATGGCGGAGCCGCACCAGCCGGCAATGGCATAGATAGAGCCGGCGCGGCGGCCGCGCACGGCAAGCGAGGCGGTAGGCGCGAGCAACGAGGGATACGCGACGAGCGCGACCGAGTAGAGCGAGACGCCGACGGGATAGAAGACGGAGGCAAGAAGGGCGCGGTGGGGATCGAGCAGAAGCAGACACGCGCAGGCGAGGGCGGTGAAGGCGAGTGCGAGGGTGGTGGTGAGGGACCGGCGGCGGAGCAGCCAGACGCAGGCGAGAGCGGCGGCGAGGTGCAGGGCGGCGTTGACCCAGAGATGGAGCGTTCCCTGCCAGGTGCCGGCCTTAAGCGAGGGGGTGCTCTGGATGATGAAGAAGGCGGCGGAGTCCAGCCAGATGAGCGCGGTGAAGGCGGCGAGGACGAAGGGGAAGGGGATCTGGCGTGGGGATAGAGTTTGTGCGGGCGGAGGAGCGTTGGTGAGGGGCGCGGCTGGATGGAAGACAAGGAGCAGGCCGAGGAGGCAGAGGGCGGCGGCGGTGAGGGCCTGGGTCTTCGGCGACGCGGTGAAGAGAGCGGGAACGTTCGAGAGGACGTAGCCGATGCCGGTGCAGAGGCCGACCTGCAGCAGAGGGTTCTCGAGGGAGAGCCAGAGGCGCAGGTGGGTGACGAGCGTGACGGTGAGTAGGCCGAGGCCGGAGCCAATAAGGAACGAGACGAGGAGAGCGGAGGCGAGGGCGAGCGGCGCGAGGGTGAGCAGGGCGGCGAGGCCGCAGATGGCGAAGGCGGCCTGCATGCGTCGTTGCGGCGCGATCGCCTGGGTGCGGGGCGCGAGGAGGCTGAGGAGGATGCCGCCGGCGGCCATGGCGGCCATAACGGCTTTGAGGTGGATCTGGGTGAGATGGAGATCGGCGAGGCGGTGCAGGAAGGCAAACTGCGCGAAGATGAGGAAGTAGACGTAGGTGATGGCGACGAGGCAGATCGCTCGCCAGCCGTTGCGGCAGGATCGCAGCCAGCTCATGCGGCGGGCTTTCCTGCGATCGAGCCACTGGCGAGGCCGGCGATCCAGCCTCTGGCGAGACCGGCGGCTTGCAGCAGGGCGAGGACTCCATCGAAGAGCGCGACGGTAGACCAGGCGGGCTCGAGCGCGCCGGCGAGGATCTTCCAGGTGACGAGCAGAGCGACGAGGCCGCGGGTGAGGGCCGTGAGCAGCCAGACGACCTCCAGCCGGGCCGAGCGGAGCAGCGGCGCAACGAGGGAGGCGCCGTAGAGGCAGGCGAGGCCGGTCGAGAGGACGAAGGCTCCGATGTAGGAGAGATAGGGCAGGGCGGCCGCGCTCGCGTGGACGTTCATGAGGCGCAGGGTCAGGACGGGGGCGGCTACGAGAAGCAGGCCGGTGGCGGTGTCCGACGCGCCGGTGACGAGCTGGTAGGCGAGGAGGAGTCGCTTCATGCGCGGGTCTCCTGGGCGATGCGATTGCCTGGGGTGCGGCTGCCTGTGATTCGGCCGACTGGGGTGCGGCTGCCTGCGGCGCGGCGGCGGCGAAGGATGCGGCCGGCTTCGATCAGCCAGTCCGCGGAAGCGATGAGGAGCAGGATGCCGAGCAGCAGACGCGCGGTGTAGAGGGCATTACGGAGAGCTCCGGGGAGGATGCCGAAGGCGGCGTCCGAGCCCTCGCGCCAGCCGGCGAAGAACATGAGCGCGACGTAGAGCGCGACGGTGGCGTTCCAGAGATAGAACGACCAGGGACGATTGAAGAGGACGCCGTCCTCGCCGAGCAGATGCACCATGACGAAGATGAGCAGGCTTGAGACGAAGCCGGCCATGGCGAGCAGCGAGTGCGCGACGAGGCCGTCGGTGAACTTGAAGTGGTCGAGCACGCCGGGCAGGAAGAGACACCAGCCGGTGGGGATGAGCACGGACCACCAGCAGAGGAATGCGATGCGCCAGCGCCGGGTGTTGCGATGCCATGCGAATGCGGAGACATAGGCCGGGATAAGCGGGAGCCAGAGCAGCAGGCTGCCGAGGCTGATGTACTGGATGGGCCGGTGATGGCTGACGTCGGCGCGGCCGAGGCCGAGGCAGAGCAGAGCCTCCGCGGCGAAGATGCCCCAGGACAGGCGCACGATGAGCGAGGTCTTTGCTCGCCGGGTGGCGATGCCGAAGGGAAGCAAGAGAAGGATGGCGACGATGACGAGGGTGGACTCCAGCTGGCTGGCGCCGGTGGGGCCGCCGGTGTCTGGGTTGATGGGTGGATAGAGCGCGGGGCTCGATGCGATGTAGAGGAGGAAGGGGACGGCGAGCAGGAGGGCGAGACCGAGGAGCCTGGCTGCGGTGGACCAGTGACTTCTTGGCTGGCGGCGTGTGATGGCGGTGGCGGCCGCTAGAAGGATCCAGAGAGAGAGAAGCGAGAGCGGGAAGAGGATGCGGGGGAGGCCGGTCCAGTCGAGGAAGAGCTTGCCGCTGGAGTGGCCGGTAAGCCAGGAGACGGTACCAACGGCCAGCGCGGCCGACCATGCCCACAGGACGGGTCGGCACCATGCGGCCAGCGGCGGACGATCGGCGCCATAGGCATGAAACAGGAAGAGGACGAGCGGGAGGCTGCACCAGCCGTAGAGCTGCAGGTCGATGTGGATAGGCATCCAGCGGCCGTAGGTGAAGGGGCCGAGTAGGAGGTTGAGCTTTGGCACGAGCAGCAGGGCAGCGATGAGAACGCCGACGACGTTCGCGAAGACCAGCCACGCGAGACTGTGCCAGGCGGCGAGCAGAAGGACGGGAGATGGTGCGTCCGCGGGCGCTTCGACGGAAGGAGGGAGTTGCCGCGGTGCCACACGGGGGACCGCTGCCGGGGCTGGTGTGGAGGTTGCGGTCGCAACGAGATCAGAGAGGCTGGAGACCTTCTCCTGATGCTGTGTCGCTGTTCGACCATAAGGAAGGCCACTTTGCTTGAGAGGAAGGGGCACGGGCTGGTGCAGCCTGGGGTACACCTTGAGGAGAAATTTTTTAGGCGCCATGGATCCTCCCATCGTGCATTTCGACGACGCGGTTGCACTGGGCGGCGAGGGCGCGATCGTGTGTTGCCATGATGAGGGTGACACCTTCGGTGGCGACGATCTCGAGCAGGAGATCGAAGACGGTGCGGCTGGTGGTCTCATCGAGCGAGCCGGTGGGCTCGTCGGCGAGGAGGATGGGCGGGCGGTTCATCAGGGCGCGGCAGAGCGCGGTGCGCTGGCGCTCGCCGCCGGAGAGCTTCTGAATCCTCTGATCGAGACGATGGCTGAGGCCGGTGCGCCCGGCGAGCTCACGTAGACGATCAAGCGCCGCCTTGCTGCCGAGACCGGAGGCTACGGCCGGGATGAGGCAGTTTTCCTTTAGGGTCAGGTCGGGAATGAGATTGTGCATCTGGAAGACGAAGCCGATCTCGTGCCGCAGCAGGCGGACTTTGTCGGTGTGGCGGTTGAGCTCTTTGCTGTTGACGACGATGCGGCCGCGGTCGGGTTCATCGAGGCCGCCGAGCAGATGCAGCAGCGTGCTTTTGCCGCAGCCGGAGGGTCCGCAGAGAGCGACGGTGCGGCCCTGGACGGCTTCAAAGTCGACGCCCTGGAGGACGCGGATGGCGCCTTCGTCATAGCTTTTCCAGACGCCTTCCGCGCGAAGGACGACAGGCGGGGGTGTGGAGGGTCGTGTCGCCGGGGAGGTCATTCGAAGCGCAGAGCCTCCACGGGACGGATACGCATGGCGTAGATCGCGGGATAGAGAGCGCCGGCGATGCCGGTGACGAACGCCAGCAGGATGACGGTGACGACGACCACGGGCTGGATCGAGACGTCGACGTAGCCATGCAGGGCGGGCAGCAGCTTGAGGGCGAGGAGAAAGGCTGTGCCGATGAGCAGGCCGGCGAAGGCCCCGCCGACGGAGACGAAGGCGGACTCGCCGAAGATCATGCGGCCGACCTGCGGGTTGGAGAAGCCGTTGACGCGGAGGATGGCGATCTCGCGGATGCGGGTGAAGACGGACATGATCATGGTGTTGGCGACGCCGAGTCCGCCCAGCAGAAGGCCGCAGCCGCCGACGGCCCAGGCGGTGGCCTTGAGGATTCTGAACTGCGAGTACGACCGGGTGAACTCGGCATCTTCAAGCGCGATGAGGCCGGGGAAGGCCGATCTTACCTGCGCTTTGAAGACGGCGATGTCGTCTTTGCGATGCAGCTTGATGGTGAGGACGGAGGAGGAGCCTTCCTTGTGGAAGAAGGTCTGCGCGGCGGCGAGCGGAAGGAAGACGCCGCCATCTTCAAAGCCGTTGGCGGTTTTTACGATGCCGATGACGTGGAACCTGCCGTGGCCGATCTCAACCGGTGCGCCGAGCTGCGCGTGAAGAAACTCGGCGGCGCGCTCGCCGAGGACGATGTCGTCGCCATGACGGCCGAAGCCGGTGCGATCGCCGGCGGTCCAGGTTGCTTTACGGATGCGCGCGTCGGCCGGGGTTACGCCGAAGCAGGTGATGAGAGGATGATCCGCGCTCGAGACGACGCCGAAGAGTACGGCATCGGCGTGCTCGACCATAGGCCACTGCGCGATCTCGGCCGTGGCCCTGGCGGGGACGCTGCTGAAGAAGAGATCGGAGACGTTGCGTTCAAAGACGATGAGTTCGCTATCGCTGGACAGGATGCCGGAGAACATGCCGATGGCACCCTGCAGGATGGTGACGATGGTGAGCATGGCGGCTACGCTGAAGGCGATGCCGGCGACGCTGATGAAGGAGCGGATGCGATGGCGCAGAAGGTTGGTGAGGATCAGCTTGAGAAAGATCATCGGCT
>CAXTJC010000259.1:0-5382 GCA_964244225.1 uncultured Acidobacteriaceae bacterium | reverse complement strand
GCGGCGGCGGGGCCTCGCCAGACGCGGCAGGTACCGGCGAGCAGGGTGCCAGGAGCGGCGGGATCGAGCAGCGAGGGCGCGTCCAGCAGGGCGAAGTCTTCGGAGACCTGCGCCGGGCCGATCGTGGGAGCGGAGAGCAGGTCGGCGGAGGTGCACGCGGCGCCGTTGGCGCAGGAGGCGAGTGAGATGCCGGCAGCGGTCGAGAGATACCAGAGCGACGGGTTGGTGGGGTCAATGGCGACGGTGCCGCCTTCGCCGGAGGAGAGCTGCTGCCAGGCGGTCTGGTCGGCGCGGCCGGTGGAGACGGTTCCGGAGGCGCCGAGGCCGGCGAGCAGGATGGCCGGATCGGCGGGATCCTGCGCGAAAGAGACGACCTCGGCGAGCGAGCCGAGGGTGAGGTTGAGGTTCTGGAAGTGGGCGGAGTCGTCGGCGGAGCAGGGGCTGGCCTGCTGGTTGACGGTGTCGGTGGAGCGCCAGAGGCCGCCGTCGTTGCCGATATAGAGCACCGGATTGGTACCAGAAGCGCTGAGGGCGAGGGCGTGCTGGGCGGGCGCGACGCCGGCGGGTGCGGCGCAGCCGTTGGCGGTGTTGGTGGTGTTACGGAGCGCGCAGCCGGCAGTGCCGGAGGAGGAGAGCGCGCAGCGGAAGAGGTCGGTGGTGCCGACGAAAAGTAGCGTGTCGGGCGCGCCGGTCACGGCCGGGTTGGGGAGGGCGGCAAGCTCGAGGTTGTAGTCGGCCTGGGGGATGATGCCACTGGCGACTTCAAGGGGTGTGGCGGGGAGGGGTGTGGCGAAGAGCGGGTCGGGGCTGGCGCAGTTGCTGCCGGAGAGCCGGCAGGTGTCCTGGATCAGGCCTTGGTCGTGGTTGTTGCGATCGACGGTGAGGGCGAAGGTGTCGCCGGTGCGGGGCTGGACGGCAAGTGCGCCGCGGAAGATGGGGCAGTCGATGCTGCTGCCGAGCGAGGGGCAGGCAGCGAGGGTGAGGCCGGCGGCGGGCTGCGTGGGCAGGCGGGTCCAGGTGATGCCGTCGATGGACTGGTAGTAGCCGTGGTAGCGCAGGGCGGCGAAGAAGCGCTGGCGGATGGGGTTCCAGACGACGGCCGTGGCGGGGATGCCGCCGTGGTTGCCGCCGCTGGGCAGCGGAGTGAGCACGGTGGTCGCGCCGTCGAGCACGGTCGCCATGTGCCAGGTGAGGCCTGAGTCGGCGGAGTAATACAGGCCGGCGACGGAGTCGCTGGCGGTGGCGTTGACGAGCAGGCCTTCCTCGGATTGGGAGAGCGCGGCGACGAGGAGGTTGGGATTGGAGGTGCTTGCGGCAAAACCGGCGAAGCCGAGGCCGAAGAAGGAGTGGTCGCCGGCGACGCCATCCTGCGAGCCGGTGATGAGGGACCAGGTGAGGCCGGAGTCGGCGGAGCGGAGCAGGCCGGTGCCGTAGAAGGAGTCGTCGGCGTTATCGGGGTCTCCGGTGCCGGCGAGCAGCAGGCCGCCGGGAAGGGCGGCGAGGGCGCCGATCGAGAGCGAGGGCGTCGCGGCCGATCCGGCGGAGGGGCTGAAGGCGGGGAGGGTGTCGGTGAGCGAGGTGAAGGTGACCTGGGCGGTGGGCCCGGCGGCGTTTGTGGAGCGCCAGACGCCACCGCCGGCAGTGCCGACGAAGAGCGTGTTGCTGGAGGTGTCGGCGGGATCGAGCGCGAGGGAGATGACGCGGCCGGAGATGGCGCCGAAGTGTAGGGACTGGATGGCGGCAGGGCCGGCGGGGGTCCACGGGGCGGAGAGCGGAGCGAGGGTGGGATTGGCGGCGAGGGACTGGGCGCGGGCGAGGGTGAGGGCGGTGTTCTGGCCGCGGGCGGCGGCGAGGGCAGCGGCGGCCGGGGCTCCCTGCGTGCGGGCGGCGGCGAAGCGGGCGGCGGCCTGGGTGCGGGCTGTTCGCTGTGGCAGGTTCAGCGGCTGGGTGGTTTGGGCCTGAGTTATGACGCTGGCGAGGAGGAAAAAGCAGGCGAGCAGGGGCGAGGTGCTGAGACCGCGGGGATGGCGGCGGGGATGGCTGGCTCGCGGCATGGGGTGGCGCGGCTCCGATGGATTGGGCCGCGGATTGAGTGTGTCGGTTTTCGCTGGGGAGCGGTATCCCGCTGAGGTGGTATGCCGGTTTGTAGTGAGGGATCGGGTTAGAGTTTTTTTACTTTGCCGTGGAGCTTGATGGAGGGGGTGCCGGAGCCGGCGCTGATGTAGGGGGTATTTTCGGCGATGACGTTGTCCGGGATCGGGAAGCCGGTGGCGAGGACGCCGGGGCCGCTGATCTCGTGGACGCCGCGGAAGTCGAGCGAGGGCTTGACCAGCGCGGCGATGTTGGCGGGGTCGAGCGAGCCGATGTAGAGGTGCTCGATGGTGACGTTCGAGGTATCGAGGAGATACGGGATCGAGGGATAGATCTGGCCGGCCTCGTGCTCGATCGCGAAGCCCTCGAGCGAGAGCTTGCGGATGACGGAGCCGCGGGCGGCGTCCGCGGCCGAGAGCCCGAAGGCCGGTGCGTTGCCGCGTGTGCCGCGATAGATGCGGCAGTTGGCGAGGGTCACGGAGGAGAGGGTGACGGCGAGTGGAATCCACAGGAACGACCCGGCATGTGTGGGCGAGTCCCAGGTATTGGACTGCAGGTTGAGCACGCCGCAGCTCTCGTTCAGCGTAGCCCAGTATGAGGCCCCGAACGTGCAGCCGCTGGCCTGGAAGCTCTGCAGGGTGTCGACGGGCGCATTGCGCTGGAAGCCGATCATGAACGGCGTGTCTTCGATGACGCCGCTGCAGTTGGCCATGATGACGTTGCTGATGGGAAAGCTGAGCGGCGGATAGCCGCAGCCGTAGATGCGGATGGCGGTGGGGGCGTGGTCGAAGAGGCAGTTGGAGATGGCGACGCGGTCGATCGGCCCGCCGAAGCCCTCGGGGGCGTTGAGCGCGATCGGATCGTCGCCGGTCTGGAAGGAGCAGTCGGTGATGTGGATATCGGAGGCGGGGCCGTTGAAGTGGATGCCGTCGGTGTTGCGGTCGCGCGGGGTGTTGACGCGGAGGTTGCGGCAGACGACGGCGGCGCAGTTGCTCAGGCAGACCGCGTAGGTGGTGATGTCGTGGAGGATGAGGTCTTCGAGCCAGATGGCTGTGGCGTGGACGAGGCTGATGCCGTAGAGCATGGTCTTGCCGGCGTTGTCGTAGGTGATGCCGTGGTCGGTGTTGCCGGAGCTGCCGTTGCCGCGGTTGCCGTTGATCTGCAGGTTGCGGATCGTAATGCCGAAGTTGGAGCGCGGTGGCGGAGGGTGGCCGGGGCCGGGGTCGCCCTGCATGTCTGCATGGTTGCGGATGGCGTGGGCGTTCGCGCCGGACTTGAGAAAGAGGCCGGAGTCCGGGCCGATGCCCTCAATGGTGGTGTGGCCGCCGTTGATCAGCAGGCCGGTGGTGAGGGTGGGGCCGTCGAGGACGAGTTCGATGGGGTGGGTCGCGGAGGCGGTGGCGAGGAAGGCGTTGAGCAGGGCGGTGTTGTCGGTAGCGGGTTGGTCGGTGGCGGTGAGGCCGGTGGCTAGGTTGCAGTCGAGTGTGCAGCCGAGATCGGAGGCGAGACGGCGGCGGTCGGGCATGGGCTGGAGGTCTTGGGGCTTCAGGCCGCGATCACACGCAGAGCGAGCGCTTCCACTTTGTACTCGGCTTCCTGCCTGGTGGCTCCATAGACCAGGACTCCGGGCAGCGAGGGGATCTCGGCGATCCATCGTCCGTCTACTTCCCGCTCGAACTCGATGTTGTAGCTCATGGGTTCCTCGGATATCCAGGTCGTAGGTGGACTACGAGACGACTTGGTCAGTATACGCAGTGGCGCAGCCAAAATCGGAGGCGAGGCGGCGGCGGTTGGGCATGAGGTGATTGTCCTACGGTTGCGTCATGCAGGTGTAGAGCGGCCATGGGGTTAGCAGGTCCCTTCTGCGCTCTTCCGCTTTGCGACCGACAGCGCTCTGGCAACAACGGCGTTTTTCAGGACCAATGCCTTCCAGCCAATTATCCTTGTCCCGTGATCCGGACCGTCGCAATCCATGGGTATCGTTCGTTGCGCGAGTTAGTTCTTCCATTGAGAACCTTGAGCGTCATCACTGGCGCAAATGGGAGTGGCAAATCCAGCGTGTATCGCTCCTTGCGTCTCTTGGCAGATGTCGCACAGAACTCCGTCATCGCCTCAATCGCCCGCGAAGGTGGACTCCCCTCGACCTTCTGGGCAGGTCCTGAGACCATTGCGCGCAGCGTCCGGCAAGGGATCCACGAGCCGGAGGGACTCGCCAGCCGGAACGCTGCCGGTCTCAAGCTCGGATTCGGCGGCGACGAGTATGGCTATAGCATCGATCTCGGATATCCCGGCGACCGGCCTTTCGCGTCTCTGTTTGGGGTCGATCCGCACATCAAGCGGGAGTGCGTCTGGCACGGATCGATTTACCGTAGAGCCTCTGCGCTCGTGGATCGCAGAAATAACTACGTGTGGCTTTCGACACTGAAGGACGAGGAACCCATCATGCTCACCCAGCATCTCGCGGATGCTGACAGTATGCTCGCTAGTATCGCCGACCCGCAGCGCGCTCCAGAAATGCTGACAGTCCGCGAAGCTGTTCGCGGCTGGCGTTTTTATGACCATTTCCGCACCGATTCTGATTCGCCCGCAAGAACAGCGCAAATTGGAACATGGACACCAGTTCTTCACCACGATGGCAGCAATCTTGCCGCGGCGCTCCAAACGATCATGGAGATCCGCTCGGATGAATCGCTCGCGAACACACTGCACGACGCATTCCCCGGCAGCCGCCTTTACGTCGAAAGCCGCTCTGGTCGCTTTGAATTACAGCTCCAGCAGCACGGCCTGTTGCGTCCTCTCTCTGCGGCTGAGCTTTCGGACGGAACGCTCCGTTATCTACTCTGGACAGCAGCGCTCTTAACGCCTCGGCCTCCTCAGTTGATGGTCCTGAACGAGCCGGAGACAAGCTTGCACCCGGATTTACTGCCTGCGCTCGCGAGGCTCATTCTGGCAGCAGCAGCCCAAACCCAGATCATCGTCGTCTCGCACGCGCAGATGCTCATCGAGATGCTCATCGGCAGCTCTCTCTGCACGCATCTGCACCTATTAAAAGATTTCGGGGAAACTTCACTTGAAGGATTGACGCATTTCAACAAGCCGAAGTGGGAGTGGCCGAGCAGGTAAAGCGCCGCCTGTTTGTAAGGCCAGAGTTGGTACCGACAAGTCGCTTTGTCGTCACGGATCAACGTGCGCGCGGCGAAGAGAGATTTTGCTTACGGCTTCGGCCGCTGGGGTTCGATCAGAACGACGGTTGAAGTAGCGCCCGACAAAGCGCTGTTGTGTTCAGCGTTG
>CAXTJC010000258.1:0-5406 GCA_964244225.1 uncultured Acidobacteriaceae bacterium | reverse complement strand
AAGGTAGTCATATCTAGCGTTTACTGCTGATACAGCCGCCTGTGTGCTTTGCAGTTGCGCCTGGCTGAGTTCAACGATGGAACTGAGCCCCAGCTTGTACCGGGTCTGGGCGAGGCTGAGCGCCTGCGCGGTCTGAGCGCGAAACTGATCGGCCACACTGATACGCCGGAACGCGGTTTGCGCATTCAGGACCGAGATGCGTACGTCACGGGCAATGGAGTCGGAGAGTTCTTGGGCCTGTTTTTCCGTTGCGCGTTGCCGTAGGCGAGCTTCTTCTGCCTGCGCATCGATCCGAAAGCCGGTGAAGAGCGGAACAGAAAGATTGACGCCTCCAGCGGCAAACCAGTGCGGAACAAATACGCCATCGACGCCGACAGGAGTGATTCCGCCGGTCGCCAAGGCCGAGATGGACGGAAGATGTTGCAACTGCTGAGCTTTTGCGAATTTCCTAAACGCTTGTGCGTTCAGGCGAAGTGATTGCAGGTCCGGTCGTTGCGCTTGAGCGCTGGCATTCAGCGCTGCGGAGCTATCGGCTTCTGGCGGCGGCGGGGGAGCCGCACTCTGATCCTCTACCGCCTGGTACACCGTGTCGGGCGGAGCGGCAAGCACCTCCGCAAGGGCAGCGCTAGCGGAAGCGACGGCGTTTTCGGCGTCCAACTGCAATAGTTGAGATTGGGATAAATCGGCAGATGCAATGTTCAGGTCCAGATCACTCTTCAAGGCGCTGGTGGTCAGGGCCTGGGTGAGGTTCTGAACACTCCCGCGAGCTTCAACAGTAGCCTTTGCAACCTGCAGCAAGGATTGCGCGTTCAGTAGACGATAAAACGCCTCGTCTGTCGCCAGCAGCACATCCTGCTGTGTGGCTAATACGGTCTGGTCCTGAGCCTTCTGCTGAAGCCGGTTGGTTGCGATCAGGTCTTTGGTGTGGCCGAAATCGGTAAGCAACTGAGAGAAAGAGCCGCCGGCAGCGGCATGCGTGTAGAGCCGTGAACTCGTCAGCAGCCCCGGAGCGGCACCGATACGGCTCGCGTCCTCAGCCTTCTCTGCTGTCAAAGCTCCGTATACCTGTGGCAGCTCGCCGGCCCTTGTCTCGCGAGTCACCTGACCGGCTGCAAGCGAGAGCAACCGGTTGGCGGTGATCCGGGGATTGTTCTTGAGAGCCATGGTTTCGGCCTCAGATCGCGTGATCGGCACGCTCGAAGTACCTGTCGTCAGCAAGGGTTTCTGGCTCTGCCCAGCGACCTGTGCGGAAGCAGGTGAAGGCGTCTGAGTGGACAAACCTGGTTGCCGGTTTAGCTGGGAGATCTCCAGACGAGCTGTGGGCGCGGTAGGAAGAGGCGCGACCGCTGTTTGAGCGAGAGAAAATGAACGAAAGCCGAATAGCAGAAGGACGGTTTTGTATCTCATGCCGGCACCTCTGATCCCCGGGGCGGGTTCAGGCGTTCAGCTCTCTCCTTTGCGCCCTTCCGCGCCTCAATCCGCCGGTGAATGATCAAGTAGGCACTTGGCACCAAGAAGACGGTCACGATACCGGACACAGTTAGACCGCCAAGGATTGCGCGCGCAAGCGGGGCGTATTGCTCGCTGCCCGCCTCGAGAGCCAGCGCCATCGGGATCAGCCCAAGAACGGTGGCAAGCGTTGTCATCAGAATCGGCCGTAGACGCACCTTGCAGGCTGTGATGATGGCGTCTTCGAGCTTGAGTCCCTGCTCTCGCAGTTGACCGACAAACTCGACAATTAGGATGCTGTCGGAGACCACGATGCCCGTCATCATCAGCACGCCCATCAGGCTCATAATGTTGAGCGTGGTGTGGGTCAGCAAAAGGAAGAGGATGACGCCGGAGATGCCTGGCGGAATCGCAAGCAGAATGATGAACGGGTCCACAAAGGACGCAAACTGCGCCATCAGGATGAGAAAGACGAGAATGATGGACAGGATCAGGCCGATGGCGAACGACTTGAAAGAATCGTTCATGTTGTTCACCGAGCCGCGAATGGTGAGCTTTGTCCCCTTCGGCGGGTTCGCCCCGTCTACGATTTTCTGAACGTCTTTGCCGATCACCGAAAGGTCCTCTGCTTTCGGCATCACATACACGTCGAAAACCCGGCGAAGCTGGTAATGATCCACCTCTGTGGGCGTGTTGATCGACTTGATGGAGGCTACCGACTCCAGCGGTGTCGTGTTTTTGCCATCCGCAGAGCGTAGGGGAATCTGCTTGAAGTCGTTCAGCGTCTGGACCTGGGTCTCCGGGTATTGCACCGTGAGCATGTAATTGTTGCCGGTCTTCGGATCGATCCAGTAGCTTGGAGCAACCTGCCCATTGGAGGTCATGGCTGTAATGACGCTGTCTACGATTGTCTTTGGCGTCAGCCCTTCCAGGCTGGCCTGCTGACGGTCAATGTTGAGCGCAAGGCCTGGATAGTCCACGTCTTGCGGGATGAGTACATCGCTCACGCCATGAAGAGCTCGCAGCTTTTGTGCAAGCTGTTCGGCGACGGCGTAGCCGCCTTCCATGTTGTTGGTGCTGACCTGAATGTCAAAGGGAGCAGGCAGGCCCTGGTTCACGATCGAATCGACAAGGCCGCCAGATTGAAAGTAGGTCTGCACCGAAGGCAGGTCCGCCGCCAGCTTCGTGCGCACCCGTTGCATGTACTCGAAGCTGCTCAGACTGTGTTCTTCGTTCAGGCTCACCTGTACAAACGCCGTGTGCATCCCGGAATTGGGCGTGTAGATTGCTGAAAGGTCCGGCGTCACCCCGATGTTCGACACGATCATGTTGAGGTCTTTGGGAGCAACGACGGCTCTTACGTCGTCTTCCACCCTCGCGATGTACTGGTCTGTGAGTTCAATGCGGGTTCCGGTAGGAGCTTTTACGCTGATGACGAACTGACCGGGATCGGTTCGTGGAAAATAAGCGCGGCCAAGGAACGGCGAAAGCGCAAAGCTGAGCAGAACAAAGACCGAGAACACCGCGACCACGAGCCCCGGCCTGCCTAGGCAGTAATGAATGGCGTTGTCGTAGCGGCCCTGCAACCAGCCGAAACCGCGGTTGAAGCCGTAGACGATACGCGCAAAGAGGTTTCGTCTTCCGTGGGTGGCACTCATATGCTCCGGCACCGGATCGTCTTCCGTTGCGGCTTCGTGCTCGTTGCCATGTCCTGTGTGCTTGATGAAACGGGAGCAGAACAGCGGCACCACGGTCATGGCAACGACGTAGGAACAGAACAGAGCTATGACGACGGCCAGAGCAAGGGCTGTGAATAGGTATTTGCTCACGCCGGTAAGCAGCACGACGGGGAAGAAGACAATGGCTGTGCTGAAGGTCGCAGCCAGGACTGCCAGTGCTACCTCCTTGCCACCCTCCTGCGAGGCCTTAACACTATCCTCACCCATTTCGAAGTGACGGAAGATGTTCTCAAGAACCACAACGGAGTTGTCGATCAGGCGTGAGAGTACGAGGGCCATTCCGCCCAGGACCATGGTGTTGATCGAATCACCAAAGGCGTTCAGGATGAGGAATGTGGCAATGCAGGAGATGGGGATCGAAAGCAGAACGGCGATCGTTGCGCGCACATTGCCCAGAAAAAGGAGGATCATGATGCCAGTGAGGGCAAGGCCGATCGCGCCCTCGCTGATGACGTTCTTGATCGCCGTCTTCACGAAGACCGACTGATCGAAGACGACGCTGGTCCGCAAGGCCTGCGGGATGTCGAGCAGACGTGCTGTGGCTTTGCGTATGCCATCGACAATCGTGATGGTGTTTGACCCGCCTCCCTGCTTGAGCACCGGGATGTACACCGAGTGCTGCCCGTCCACCCGCACGATGTTCGTCTGGAGCTGGCCTCCGTCCACGGCATGCCCGACATCCCCGACGAGAATGGAGGCGTTTCCGACCGTCTTCAACGGAATGCTGTTCACATCATTGGGTGTGGCTACTTGGCTGTTCGCGTAGATGTTGTAGTCTTTCGGCCCGATCCGAACGTCGCCGGCAGGAAGAATGAGATTGGAGTCGTTGATGCCATGGACGACATCCATCACGCCCAGTTGCGAGGCTTGCAGCTTCAGAGGATCGACGTAGACCATGATCTGCCGGTAGGTTCCGCCATAGGGCTGAGGCACCGAAGCGCCCGGTACGTTCGCAACCTGGTTGCGGACGCTGAACTGCGCCACGTCCTTGAGCTGCGTCTGGTTCATCCCTGCCCCCTTCAGGGTGATCAGGCAGACAGGCAGGTTCGCGGCATCAAAGCTGAGTACGACCGGTGGTAGCGTGCCAGGTGGCAGGCGACGAAGATTCGCCATGGCCAGATTAGAGATGTTGCTGACAGCAGCAGTCGGATCAGTTCCAGGCTGGAAGTAGATCTTGATAAGGCTCACACCGCTCATCGAGCGGGATTCGATGTGATTGATATTGCTTCCCAGGGTGAAGAAGCGCTCGTCGCTATCTGTGATGTCAGATTCAATCTGCTCTGGGGGCATACCGGAGTAGAACGTGGCGACGACGACAACGGGGATTTTCACGGGCGGAAAAAGGTCGACCGGCATACCGACGATGGCAGCGGCTCCAACCACCACGATGATCAAGCACACCATGAGAATAAAAAAGGGATAGCGTATCGCAAAGAAAGACATGGCTAAAGACCACCCTTCCCGTTCTCTTTTTGGTAGTTCGCCAAGTCGTTCGGCGCTGCCTGCGGCGTCACTTTCTCGCCGGGTTGCAACGCGGACAGGCCCCCGATGATGACCCGGTCTCCGGCCTGAAGACCGGAAGTGATCTCTTGTGCATTCGCGCCGCTGATCCCAAGAACCACAGGCCGTTTCTGTACTAAATCGCCGCTGTCGACCAACATGACCGACGGCTGATCGCCCTGAATGATGGCGCTGGCTGGAACGATCAGAGCATCGCTCTTCTGCTCAAGATTGAAAGTCACGTCTGCGTACATTCCGGGAGTCAGGGTTAGAGTAGGGTTTTTTACATCGACTTCGGTCATCATGGTCCGTGTTGCGTTTGAAACATCCCGTGTGAAGCGAATCACGGTTCCTGCAAACTGCTGGCCGGTCGCCTGCACATGGACTGACACAACAGAACCCTCATGAACCATGGGCACGTCCCGCTCCGGAATCGGCATTCTCAAGCGAAGAACGTCGCTTTGGGCAAGCCTTACGACGGCCTGGTTGAGGCCCTCTGCGGTTCCGGCTGGAATAAGAGCACCTGTGTCGGCATACCGCATGGTGACCACCCCGTTGTAGGGTGCGGTGATGGTGGCGTACTGCTCCATGCTGCTCACGCGAAGGTTCTCAGCACGTGACACACCGAGCTGTCCTTGGGCTGCTGCTACGGCAGATTTCGCGGCGTCTACCTGAGCTACGGCCGCTTGGTCCTTTGCTCTTGCGTCGTCCAGTTCCT
>CAXTJC010000257.1:0-5419 GCA_964244225.1 uncultured Acidobacteriaceae bacterium | reverse complement strand
TCACCCACCTCCAGGTCATCCTCGCGCTTGAAGGCGAGTACGGCGTCCAGTTCGACCCGCAACGCATCCCCGACCTGACCTCCGTTGCGAAGCTCCAGACAGCCCTCACCGAAAAGGGCGTAGCCCTGTGACCTCGCTCCCCGCAGCGGCTGACGCCACCAAGGTCCTCGCAGGCGAGTTCAAGCCCACGCCCGATCCGGACCTGCAGGCGCTCGGCTTTAAGCTCCTCCACGTCGGCGTCGCCGTCCCGGAGCTTGGTCCGACCACCGAGCTCATGACGGCGCTCTTCGGCTACCGCGTGATCTCCGGCCCCTTCGACGACCCGATCCAGCGCGTCTCCGTCAACTTCCTCACCACGCAATCGACCGACACCACAGAGATCGAGCTCATCGCACCGCTCACCGAAGACTCGCCCATTCGCGCCACCCTCGCCAAAGGCGGCGGCGCCGCCTACCACCTCTGCTTTGAGACCGCGGACCTCGACGCCGCCCTCGCCCACGCCAAACGCCTAAAGTGCCTTATCGTCACCGCCCCGGCCCCCACCGTAGCCTTCAACGGCCGCCGCATTGCGTGGATCTACACCAAGTCGCGCCAGCTCTTCGAGCTCGTCGAAGCTGCACGCTGAAGAAGTGTTCCAACCGGTATAGAAGTGTCATCTCGACCGGAGCGAGACGGCTGTATCGTCTCGCGCAGTGGAGAGACCCGCAGTTTGCTGGTACCCACTCTGCACCTTCAGGCGCTTTGGTCTGGCGCTTTTGTTGTCATCCCGTAGTGATCTGCTGTTGCTTCTTGCTTTGCACCTGCTGGGCCGCGCGTATTCCTACCGCTCCACCGGCGTCCCCGCAAGATCGGCCCGCCCCGGCGTTACCGGCGGCGCAACCCGATGCCCCAGCCGCATCAGCGGCTTTTCCACCAGGTAGTAGCTGCCCACAGCGCAGAGGATCGCGCCCGCCAGGTTCATCGGCCACCCCTGCACAAAGTGCAGCACCGACGTCTCCGGCCTCCGAATGAAGAAGAGCTGCTGCCACAGATACAAGCTGTACGAGATCCGCCCAAAGAACGTAAAGATCGGCGTCTCCAGCAGACGGCCAAGCCACTCCTCCGGATGCAGCATCGTGCTCATCACCATGACCGGAAAGCCGATGCACGTGATCTGGTGCGTCACATGCCCACCCAGCAACATCTCCGACACCAGCACGCCCGCCACCACCAGCCCAATTAAAACGCCACGCCGTGACACTCGCAGCATCGTCGCGCGAAACGCCGGCCGCGTCAGAAGTACCGCCAGCAGAGCCGGGACCAGCAGATCCTGCAGCGCCAGATCCGTCCGCTTGTAGGAGAACTCGTTCGCGGTTAAGCCCAGCTTGTGCGCCACCGGAGGCCACACCACAAACACTCCCGACAGCACCGCCAGAACCGTCGCCGCACGCCGCCGAAACAGCACCAGAATCGCCGGCAGCAGCAGATAGAAGTGCTCCTCGATCGCCAGCGACCAAAAGTGCGCCGTATACCGGTCATCCGCGGTCGCCGCCCCACCCAGGGCGTCGTAGAAGTTCCGGTACGACAGCAGCGACGCAATCGTCGGCGCGCCGCTGATATGCAGCACGCCGGCCGCTCCCAGCAGCCCAACGCCCGCCAGCATCACCATCGCCGCCGGCTGAATGCGAAACAGCCGCCGCAGGTAGAACCCGCGCAGCGAGATCGACCCGTGCATTCGCTGCTCCTCGAGCAGCCGCGAACAGATTAGAACGCCGCTGATCGCGAAAAAGAGCTGCACCCCGCGATCGCCATACCGCTGCAGCCCATCAAGGTTGAGCCCGCCCACCCGGATCGCCGGCGCATGAAACGCAATCACGGCAAACACAGCGATCGTCCGCCATCCGTCGAGCGTCGGGATATACCCCGAACGTGCCGCCTTCTTCGCGCGCGGCGTCGCGTCGGCCCGCACCGAAAGCGTCGGCATCAGCTTGTCCCCCGATACGACCGCACCATCCGTTCTCGCCACGCAAACGCGCCCCGCACCAGCGCCGGCGCCACCTGCACCAGCGCCACCACGCCCCGCAGCTTCGCACTCCTATAGAACTCATTCGCCCGCCGCAGATGCGCCACCGCCGCCGGCGCATCGTGCGCCTTCAGCGCCAGCTTGCCCCGAATCGTCTCGAGCTCCGCCGTCTTGCGCGCAATCGCCTCGCGCAGCAGGCGCACCTGCTTCGATCCCTCCGGCCACAGTCCCAGCGCCTTGTGCAGCACCGTCAGGTTCGCCTGCGCCATCCACGTCGGATCCGCCGACAGGCTCGCCCGGTGCTTGCGATACCGCACCAGCACCTCCCTGTGATACCCGATCCGGTAGCCGGCCGAGGTCATTCGCAGCCAGCAATCGAAGTCCTCGCTCGATCGCAGCGCCTCATCGAACCGAACCGCCTTCAGCACCGCTGCCCGCGCCAGAATCGACACAAACACATGGCATCGCCGCGCAATCAAAGCCGCCGAATCCGCCTCGCCCGCCGACGGGCACACCGTCATATAGTCCTTGCCCGCATAGATCGACTCGCCAAAGAACACGGCATTGCAGTACACCGCGTCGTACTCCGCATGCGCCCGCAAAAACTCTGTCTGTCTCTCCAGATACTCCGGCTCCCACAGATCATCGCCGTCCAGCAGCGCAATCAGCTCGCCCGTCGCCGCCTGGATGCCCGTATTCCGCGCCCCAGAAAGACCGCGATTCTCCTGCACCAAATACACGATTCGATCCCGAAAAGGCCTCAGCGCCGCCTCCAGCGCCACCGTGTCCGGCGATCCATCGTTGACGACAATCACCTCATACGCCTGCACCGTCTGCGCAAACACACTCCTCAGCGTCTCCGGCAGAAAGCCCGCCACGTTGTACGCAGGGATCACCACGCTCACGCGCTCCATCCCTCCGGCACCCTCCTGCGCTGTCAGCATCGCCCTGTCACATCCCCTTTAGTGGCACTCCGCATCCGCCGCCGTCCTCTACTATGAGGGAGTCGATCCTGCTCAACGATACCCTTTTGGTGGAATGCTCCCGTGTACGACGTGAAGAGATCGGCGTCCAGCCCCGAACCCCGCAGCCTCTTCCTCCTCTACCACGAGCTGCGATCGGTCCCCTCGGCCTACTCCTACATCACCCACACCTCCACCTTCGCCGAGCACGCCGCCTTCTTTCGATCGTCACGGCTTGTCAACAGCCTGACACCCCAAATTACTTTTGACGACGGCCATCTCTCGAACCTGACAGAAGCCCTGCCCATCCTTCAGGCCAACCAGCTCACCGCGCACTTCTTCATCACCGCCGGCTGGACCGGCACAAAGCCCGGCTTCATGCAGGCGCACCACCTGCGCGAACTGCACGCCGCCGGCCAGCGCATCGGGGCCCACGGCCTCACCCACACCCTCCTCACCCACTGCTCCGCCGCCGAGCTTGATCGCGAGCTGCGCGTCGCACGCCTTACCCTTGAAGACACTCTCGGCGTCGCCGTCACCACCATGTCGCTCCCGGGCGGCCGCTACAACCGTGCCGTCCTCGATGCCTGCCGCGCCGCCGGCTACACCCAGGTCTTCACCTCCGTCCCTCGTCCTGAGCCCATGCCGCCGGGCCCGTGCGTCGGCCGTCTCAACCTTCGCGCCGACGCCACCATCCCCTTCCTCACCCGCCTCCTCGACCCCGCCACCGGCACCCTCCGCCGCCTCGAACGCGCCGACCGCATCAAGACAGCCGCCAAACGCCTCCTCGGCGACATCGCCTACCGCCGCCTCTGGTCCCTCATCAACCGCGAGGAAGCCGACGCGCCCGATCAGGAGGCCCCATGAAGATCCTGCACCTCATCAGCAGCGGCGGCATGTACGGCGCGGAGGCCGTCATCCTCAATCTCTCGCAGACCCTCATCGATCAGGGCGACGAGAGCGAGATCGCCTTCTTTCAGAACCTACCCCACCCCAACCTCGACCTCCAAACCGCCGCCGCGCGCCGCTCCATCGCCACCCACGCGGTCGTCTGCCACGGCCAGCTCGATCTCTCCGTGCCCGGCCGCATCCGGGATCTCGCACGCTCGGTCTCGGCCGACGTCATACACGCCCACGGCTACAAGGCCGATCTCTACACCTGGGCCGCCCTTCGCCGAGCCTCCATCCCCATCGTCTCCACCTGCCACAACTGGATCGAAACGACCGCCCCGCTCCGCGCCTACGGACTGATTGATCGCCGTGTGCTTCGCTCCTTCGCCGCCGTTATAGCCGTCTCGCACGACGTGCAGCGGCAGCTTCTCTCCGCTGGTGTCGCCCCCGATCGCGTCACCCTCATCCCCAACGGAGTCGACATCCGGCCCTTCCTCGCGCACTCGCCCACCAGCCGGTTGCAACAGACCGCCTCTCCCCTCACCGTCGGCTTCGTGGGCCGTCTCTCGCATGAAAAAGGCGCGGACCTCTTCCTCCAGGCCGCCGCACGCGCGCTCAAGGATCACCCGCTGACACGCTTTCAGATCATCGGCGATGGACCAGACCGCCAAACTCTCGAGCAGCTCGCCCAAACCCTCCATATCGACCAGCACGTCACCTTCCTCGGCCGCAAAGACGACATGCCCGGCGTCTACGCCTCGCTCGACCTCCTCGTCTCCTCCTCGCGCCAGGAGGGCCTGCCCATGTCCCTGCTGGAAGCCATGGCCGCCCGCCTGCCCATCGTCGCCACCGCCGTCGGCGAAGTACCGTCCCTCATCCGCAGCCACCAGACCGGCCTCCTCGTCCCGCCCAGTGATGTCGACGCCATCGCGGAAGCAATGAACACCCTGTTAGCAGACGCACCTCTCCGCCAGCAGCTAGGCGCGAACGCCCGCCACCTCGTCGAAGCCAACTTCTCCGCCGCCCAGATGACCGGGCAGTACAAACGCGTCTACGCCCATGTGGTCGGTCATCCCGGCCGCGCACCACAAGCGTCCCAATGACTCCCACGCCCTCTCCAGACACCCAGACCACAGCAGCCGCACCACCCGTCCGCGTCTTCATGCTGGACCTTCTCGCCGTCGTCCCGTACTACACCGCCTACCTCTCCCGCGCTCTGCTGGCCGCCAGCGTCGACCTCACCGTCGGCTCCATCACCTACTACCTCGATCCCGCCACCTTCTCCTCGCGCGGCATCCACAACGACCCCGGTGCAATCGATCTCGTCGGCCGCCTCTCTCTCCCCAGACTCCCCCGCAGAGTCCTCAAGCTCCTCGAGTCCCTCCTCAACCTCGCCGCGCTCGCCCTTCGCTTCACCCGCTCCGCTCCCGATGTCATCCATGTGCAGTTCCTGCCCATGCTTCGCTGGCCCATCCCCCTCGATCTCTGGCTCCTGAAGCTCGCGCGGCGCCGCGGCGCGAAGATCGTCCTCACCGTCCATGACATCCTGCCGCACGACACCGCA
>CAXTJC010000256.1:0-5423 GCA_964244225.1 uncultured Acidobacteriaceae bacterium | reverse complement strand
TCACCATCGACCCAGCCCTCGGCCCCCTCGCGCCCCCCGCCCCCTTCGTCTCCACCGCTCCCGGCAGCAAGCCGTCCCTGATCGAACCCCTCCTCCAAACCTTGCGCACGCCACCAAAACCAGAAGCCGGCCCCGAAGCGGCCGGCCCTGAAGCGGGCGTAGCAGGCGAGCCGCAGCCGGTCTCCTATATCCCTGGAGACCCCGACACCTTTACCCGCGTCGTCCTGCCAGTCCTTCAGGCTGCTGTCCCGTCCAATCCCCGCGCGACCCGCAGCTGCACTCTCACTTCAAGTACGCCCCCGCCGCCGCACTCCGCCGCCGCAGCCACCAGTACACCGGCATCCCCGCCGCCACAATCACCAGCCCCGGCCACGTCGTCGCCGGCCGATACGCAAACAGCACCACCAGCACCACCGCCGCGCCCAGCACATAGAACCCCGGCAGCCACGGATACCCCCAGCACCGGTACGGCCGCGCCGCCTCCGGCCGCGTCACCCGCAGCCGAAACAGCCCGCTCACCGTCAGAATGTAAAACAGCAGCTCGGCCGAGATCACATAGTCCAGCAGATTGCTGTACAGATTTCCATACCTGCCCGTCGTCGCGTCAAACGTCCGCGGCAGCACCAGCAGCATGCTCCACGCGCACTGCAGCGCCAGCCCCCACCCCGGCACCTGCCGCTGGTTCAGCACCCCCGCCCGCTTGAAGAACAGCCCGTCTTGCGCCATGGCGTAGCACGCCCGCGCCCCCGCCATCGTCATCGCGTTCACCGTGCCAAACGTCGACACCATAATCAGCAGACCCATCGCTAGCGCGCCGATCCCCGGCAGCACCGCGTTCACTGCCTGCGTCGCCACCCGGTCGCTCGGCGCACTCTGGATGCCCACCAGCGGCAGCGCCGCCAGGTAGCAGAGATTGCACAGGATATAAAACACCACCACGAGCGATGTCCCGATCCCCAGCGCCAGCGGCAGATTCCGCTTCGGGTTCCGTACCTCGCCCGCCACAAACGTCACGTTGTGCCACGCATCCGCACTGAATAAGGAGCCCGTCTGCGACACGCACAGCGCCACAAACATCCCGAACGCCGTCACCGCGCTCGCCCCCCGTATCGACACCACATCGACCGGCGTCCACGCATGCGCGAAGTTCCCCCGCAGCACCCCCGGATGCGCCCAAAACGCCCACACCCCCAGACACAGCAGCAGCCCCATCCCCACCAGCTTCGAGACCGTAAACACGTTCGTAATCAGCTTGCCCCAGTTCACCCCATAGCTGTTCACCAGCGCCGCGAGCACCAGAATCCCCAGCGCCAGCGCCTGCGCCGTTGAGAGCGACACCGCATACCCCGGCAGCACATGCACCGGCGCGATCAGGTAGTGCGCCTCGCTCACAGCAGGGAAGAGCACCCCGGAAAACCGCGCAAATGCAATCGCCACCGCAGCAATCGTCCCCGTCTGGATCACCGTCAGCATCGTCCAGCCATACAGAAACCCCAGCATGGGCGAGAACGCCTCGCGCAGATAGATATACATTCCACCCGCCTCCGGCATCATCGCCGCCAGCTCCCCATAGCTCAGCGCGCCCGTCACCGTCAGCACCCCGGTGATCGCCCACGCCACCAGCAGCCACCCGGCAGACCCCACCTGCCGCGAGATCTCCGCCGACACAATAAAAATTCCCGACCCGATCATCACCCCGGCCACAATCATGATCGAATCGAACAGCCCCAGCGCCTTCTTGAACTCCGTCGGCACCCCCAACTCCTCCACCATCACCCGTCCACCACCCACCATCTCCTCAGCCATACACGCAGTCTATCCATAACCATCGTCATTCCGACCGGAGTGAAGCCAGCGGCTCCTCACCTCCTATTTTGGTTGTCATTCTGAGCGCAGCGAAGCACCCCCGCATTTCGCCTTTAACCACGGAGCGAAGCGATGCGAATTACATTCCGGCCGAGTGGACGTAACCCCTCAATCTGCCCAACGTTCATGTCAGACAGCATGGACTCCCTCCCCGACAGCGAATCACCCTCTCCGCCTCACAATCCTCACCCCCCAAACGTCCAGCCACCCTCTCCAAAGCGTCTTACCAGTAACGCCGCCCAAAAAGCGAGCAAACCAAGGGAGCTTCATGCACGCTGGGCCACACACTACGGATGCCGCCACCTCCGGCGCGCCGACCGCCTACATCAACCGCATCGGCACCGCCGTCCCCGCCCATGACGTCCACGAGCCCTTCGTCGAGTTCGGCGCCCACCTCCTCGACGACGAGCGTACCTCGCTCCTCTTCCGCCGCGTCGCCGCCCGCTCCGGCATAGAGCACCGCTTCTCCGTGCTCTCGCTTGACTCCTCGCACCCGGACTTCACCCCCGCCCTCGACGGCCGCGCCCTCTACCGGCGCGGCAGCTTCCCCGCCACCGCCCACCGCATGCGCCTCTATGAGCAGACCGCCCCCGCGCTTGCCCGCGCCGCCCTCGATCGCCTCCACCTGAGCCGGCAGGAGCGCGACTCCATCACCCACCTCATCGTCACCTCCTGCACCGGCCTCTACGCCCCGGGGCTCGACTTCGAGATCATCGACCACCTCGGCCTGCGCACCTCCGTCGAGCGCACCATGATCGGCTTTATGGGCTGCTACGCCGCCATGAACGCCCTCAAACTCGCCCGCCACATCGTCCGCTCCGAGCCCCGAGCCGGCGTCCTCATCCTCAACCTCGAGCTCTGCACCCTCCACTTCCAGGAGACCCAGCGCCTCGAAGAGGTCCTCTCCTTCCTCGTCTTCTCCGACGGCTGCGCCGCCTCCCTCATCTCCGCCCAGCCACACGGCATCGCCATCGACAGCTTCGCCGCCGTCGTCATCCCCGACACCCGCGACCTCATCACCTGGTCCATCCGCGACCTCGGCTTCGACATGCTCCTCTCCGGCCGCGTCCCCACCGAGATCGCCCGCACCCTCCGCACCTCCATCACCCAAATCGCCGGACTGGGAGGCACAGCTTCTATCGACCACTGGGCCATCCACCCCGGCGGCCGCAGCGTCCTCGATGCCGTAGAAGACGGCCTCGCCCTCACCCCCGGCCGCCTCAAGGAGTCCCGCCACGTCCTCCAGTGCTTCGGCAACATGAGCTCCGCCACCGTCATGTTCGTCCTCGACGAAATCCTCCGCCAGGCCCACCCCCACGAACGCGGCTGCGCCATGTCCTTCGGCCCCGGCCTCACCGCCGAAACCATGCGCTTCCACATCGCCTGATGTACGGAACTCTGCCTTTACTCTCTCATTGTCATTCCGAGCGAATCGGGGTCCCCGGCGAGCGCACCTGCTCGCTGGGGTGAGCAGTCGAGGAACCCGCTTCTCTACCGGGAACACTCACATCCCCCGGAACAATCGCCCAACCACATCTCTTCCTTGTCATTCGCTATGCCGGCGCATCTTCGGAGGGTCTAAAAATGAAAAGAACTGCTTTAGTAACAGCAGCGCTGCTTCTGCTTCTCTGCACCATTGCTTCACCTCTCACATATGCAGGGCCCATGCTGCCCTGCCTCACCGCAGCCCTTTCCGCGAATGGCAACATCCTGGTCGTGAATGATCGCACTTACGACGACCCAGATGAGACGCACGGACGTAGAGCGAAAGTGTCGACATACCAAATCCTTCAAAGGTACGTCGACCTTAACTTCGGACTGCGACTAAATGGGCCAGATTCATACTGGGCCGACCCTTTGTGGAAAGTGGTTCTCACAAACAACGGCAAACCACCATTCCTTGACTGCGGATACACCCTGGTCACCAACGATGGTGAATATCTGGTCCTAGTTCATGACTCATGGGTAGGACCAGGTCTCTCGATCTATCGCCGCCGCGATCATCCTGGGCAACCGTTTGGTGGCTCAGGTCCCGATCACGGAGTGCTCATCCGAGAGATCCCGCTGCCGGAATTCCTGCCCCGGAGTAAAGACAATCCTTCGATGATCATGATGACGGACCACACACCGCAATGGTATGCCGGCGGACATTTCACCTTCTCACCCGATAATCAAACACTCACCTATACCGAACACAGTGGCGCAGTTGTGCAGATCACGTTATCAACCGGAAGCCTCCAGCGCCGCTGACAACGACGCTGCCTGCGCCATGTCCTTTCTACCCGGTCTCATCGCCGAAACCAACGCTTCGAGCACCGGCCAGAGAGTAAACAAGCGACGCGTTCCTCCGCTTCGTCGCATATACCGCACCCAAAACAATCCCGCCGCCCCTTCACGCCGCAGAAATCCCCCCACAAAAATACTTAGCGCAGCCTTCGACCACTCCTGTAGTATCACCCGATCCGGTATCCCAGTACGCCAAGCCACACCTGAGGTGAATCATGCGTCTTCCATGGCGCGCAGCCCTGTTCGCTGCGTCTTGCACTCTCCCTGTGTTGTCCACCCTCCCCTCGTTCGGCCAGATAGCGGCAGCCGCCGCCACCGGTCGTGATGTCGCCATCGGCAGCCCCATCGCCCTCACCTTCTACATCGCTCCCGCACACCTCGCGGAAGCGGAAGCGAAGGCCCGGTCCATCCAGACCCCAGGCTCCCGGGACTACCACCGATTCCTCACCACCAAGGAGTTTGTTGCGGACTACGCCGTTAGCAATGCTGAGCTCAAGAGCATCGAGGGCAGCCTTGAAAACCTCGGCTTCACCATCGCCTATGTCTTTCCCAACCATCTCGCCATCCAGGTCACCGGCACCGTCAGCACCGCGCAGACGGCTCTCGGCATCACCCTCAAGCAGTTCGTCAAGGATGGCAAGACCGGCTTTGCACCCTCCAAACCCATCACCCTTCCGAAAGAGCTTCAGGGCAAGGTGAGCGGCGTCGGCGGCCTCAACACCCTGCATCACGCCCGTCCCATGCTCAAGCAGTCTGCCTTTGCGGAACGTACCGCCCGCCGCGTCGCCCCGCAGGCTCTCGTCGGCGGCGAGCCCGGAAACTACCTCCCGGCCGACTTCGCCAAGTTCTACAACGTAGACCCGCTCTATAACCGGGGCTTCAGCGGCCGCGGCGCTACCATTGGCATCGTCACCCTGGCAAACTTCAACCCCGCCGACGCCTACACCTTCTGGAAAGGTATCGGCCTCTCCGTCTCGCAAACGCGCATCACCACGGTCGATGTAGACGGTGGAACCCTTGGCCCCCTCGATCCGAATGGAGAAGGCGAAACCGACCTCGATACCGAGTACTCCGGCGCCCTGGCCCCCAAGGCAAAGCTCCGTGTCTACGTCTCTCCTAACCACACTACGTCGAACTTTATCGACGGCTTTGAAGCCGCCGCCTCCGAGAACATCGCCGACACGGTCTCGACCAGCTGGGGCCAGCCGGAGCTGGACTACTTCCCCGATCTCGCCCCCGTATACCCGTCTGAGACCTATCTCCTCGACGAC
>CAXTJC010000255.1:0-5427 GCA_964244225.1 uncultured Acidobacteriaceae bacterium | reverse complement strand
CGGCCCGGACTTCGCCACCATCGCCGGCCCCTTCGGCCCATCCGCCGTAAACGCACAGATTCGCCCCTGCGCGTACGCCCGCTCCATGCCGCGCAGCCCCACGCTTCCGCCCCGCGTGCTCGACCCTCGCACCGCCACAAACCCCAGTCGCTCGACCGTCCTTGCGATCAGCTCGCCATCAAAGCTGCGGCTAATCAGAATCGCAATCCCCAAACCGCGAAATCGATACGCCGCCAGCAGCAGCGACCTGTGCCAGAAGGCAAAGATAGTCGGCCCAGGAATCGTGTCGCCTACCGCGACTCCCGAAGCGCAAACGTCTGTGAAACGTAGCGTGGCCCCCAGTAGACGAATCAAACCGCTCGCCACAGGCGGCACCACGGCCAGCATCACCCGCTGCTTACCTGAGAACCTGTTCAATCGATCCCCTTGAGCCGTCATCTCGACTGATGGTGTGCGGTCGTATCGCACAACAGAGTGGAGATCCCTGTTTCGTCGCAGCGCACGCGGAGTTTTGCTACGGCATTCGCTTCGCTCTCCCGCAGACTTATAGCATTTCTCCTGAAGGTGTAGAGAAGGCCGCTCCCGTCCATGCCATTTTCTCTCAAGGAAAATGGCCTCCCTTGCACTTGAACAGCACCATAGCATCAGGAGAAATGCACTAGCTGTACTTCAGCCAGCGCAGAACCTCCGCCACATTCGGCTTCTTGCCGTACATCAGAATGCCCACGCGATAGATACGGCTCGCGACCCACAGAATCGCCCAGATCATCGCGGCCGTTAATGTGATCGAGACCGCAATCTCCCACACCGGCGGCATCTTGATCGAGATCCGCATATACATAATCAGCGGCGCAAAGAACGGCGTCATCGACATAACCCGCGCGACCAGTCCATCCGGATTCGGAATCACAAATCCCAGACCGAACATGCACAGAGCCAGCGGCAGCACCAGAAACATATTCAGCTGCTGCAGCTCCTGCTCGGAGTTCGTCATCGCGCCCAGCGCCGCCGCGATCGACGAGTACAGCAGATACCCGAGCAGAAAGTAGACGACAAAGAACACGATCTGCGTCGCCGACAGGGACACATGCACGTCAGAGCCGGTCAAGTGCGCAACCAGCGGCGTCGCCGTCAGAATCACCGCCGTCACCAGCCAGATCCCTACCTGCGTCAGCCCGACCGACCCAACGCCGATCACCTTGCCGGCCATCATCTCCTCCGGCCGGATCGTCGCCAGCAGCACCTCAAAGACGCGCGACGTCTTCTCCTCGATGATCGACCGCGCCACATTCATCCCGTACAGCATAATCACGAAGTACATCAGGAAGAACAGCACGTAGGCCGAGAAGAACGCGCCCTCCGAGCTGTCGTTCTTGCCCGCCTGCGAGCTGTCCATCGCCACCGGCGCCATCAGCGCATCGACATCCGCCGCGCCCATGCCCCGATGCGTCAAACTCTCGCGCGTCAGCACCGTCTCGAGCGCGCCCATGATCGTGCCGCGCGTCACAATATCCGCGCGCGATCGCGGCGTATAGGTGAAGGTCGGCCTCGCTCCGTTCGCAGCCGGCGCCTTCACCCAGAGATAGCCGTCCAGCTGCCGGTTGCTCAGCTCGCTATCGAGCACTCTCCGCGTGTCCGCGCCCGCCGGCGAGATCACATCAACCAGCATCTTGCTGTTCTTTCCGTGCTCCAGCTCCCTCTGCAGATCCGTGGCCAGGTCCAGGTCCGGCGATACCACCGCGATATGCGAGTTCGACTGCTGCGACCGCCCGGCAATCGCAGTGCCCACAATTCCACCGACCATCAAGAGTGGAATCAGCACCGTCATTACCATGAAGGCCTTCGTCCGGATCCGTTCCAGATACTCCCGCTTCGCAATCAACCAGACGTTATGCATGGACCCTGCCTCCGTTTACGCCGGCAAGCCCAGCCGTCTCCACACGTTCAAGCCCGCTCGACCCCACCTTCTCGATAAAGATCTCTTCAAGCGTCGGTTCCTTTACCTCAAACCGCAGCACCCGCGTTCCGCGCGCGACGGCTTCGGCAAGCAGCGGCTGCGCATCCGGCTCCTGCCCATCGATCGTCTTCAAACGAATCTCCGCGTGCCCCGAGTAGTTCTTCGCCTCCGCCACAGACGCATGCCGCAGAAAGCTGTCGTCGCCTTCAAACAGCATCTCCACGCGGTTCCGCGGATAACGGCTCTTGATCTCCCGCATGCCGCCCGAAAGCACCACCTCGCCGCGATGTATCAGCGCAATCGAGTCGCACAGCTTCTCCACCTGGTCCATCCGGTGCGTCGAAAACAGAATCGCCTTGCCGGCCCTTCGCAGATCGACCAGCGTGTCCTGCAGTAGGGTCGCGTTCACCGGATCGAGCCCCGAAAATGGTTCATCCATGATGATCAGCTCCGGCTCGTGCAGCAGAGACGCAATGAACTGGATCTTCTGCTGCATCCCTTTTGAGAGCTCCTCGGTCTTCTTCGGCATCGCCTCGGCAATCTCCATCCGCTCGCACCAGCTGCGCGCCCGCGTCTCCGCCGTCTTCGCGTCCAGCCCGTGCAGCTGCCCCAAAAACACAAGCTGGTCCAGCACCTTCATCTTCTTGTAAAGCCCACGCTCTTCCGGCAGATACCCCACCCTCTTCAGCGCCGCTCGCGTAAACGGCTGTCCGAAGAGCCGCACCGTGCCCTCGTCCGGCACCGTAATGCCGATCATCATCCGGATCGAACTCGTCTTGCCCGACCCATTCGGCCCCAGCAGACCGAACATCGTTCCCGGCTCAATGCGCAGGCTCACGCCACGCACCGCCACCTTCGTATCGTAGCTCTTCGACACATCCACCAGCTCAACGATCGGCGCAGATTGGGCAGCCATGGGCACGCGTCACTCCAGACATCTCTCTCCTCAAAGTCTAGCAGCGGCCTGCGTACCCCTTTGCTGCCTGCTGGATCCTCATTCGTCGTGTCGTACATCTCCTGCCCGGAGTCGGCATTTGGCCGAGCCGTCTTTTTTCGGATCGCATCCGTCTCTATCGCGTCCAAGGTGAAGGGAAGTGTGTGACCACTCCCGGAGGAACGCCCGTGTCGCTTATCAGAAAAGTACAGATCACGGAGTTCGGCGACGAAAGTAAACTCGCCATCGTCGAAGGCGATCTCCCCAATCCGAAGCCGGGTGAAGTCCAGCTTGCCGTCGATCTCTCGATCGTCTCCGGCTCTGACGTGAACATGCGTCGCGGCACCTATCCCTTCCAGAAAAAAGCCCCTCTCACGCCCGGCTACAGCGTCCTCGGCCGTGTACTCCTCAACGGCAAAGGCTCCTCCGCCTTCAAGATCGGCAAGCGGGTCGTCTGCCTCTCCAAGTACGAGGGCCAGGCCCAGCGCATCAATCTGCCCGAGCGCTTCCTGGTGCGCGTACCCGAAGGCGTCGATCCCAAATCCGCCGTCGCCCTGCCCCTGGACTGGGTCACCGCCTTCCAGATGCTGCATCGCGCGGCCCGCGTCAAAGCCGGTCAGACCGTCTTCGTGCACGGGCTCAGCGGCGGTGTCGGCGGCGCGCTGCTCCAGTTGGCAAAGCTTCAGGGCGCAGAGGTCTTCGGGATCGCGTCCCCCAGCAAGCACGACGATCTTAGCCGTCGCGGCGCAACCTCCTACGACTACAAATCCAAAGACTGGATCGGCATCATGCAGCGAGGCGGCGGCGTCAATGCCGTCTTCGATCCGCTCGGCTACGAAAGCTTCGACCAGTCGTACTCCATCCTGAAGAAAGGCGGCATCCTGGTCGGGTACGGCATGAATCTGCCGGCCTTCACGCAGTCGCCGCGCCGTCCCGTACTGCCGGTCGTTCTCAAGCTCTTCGCGAGAAATCTGCTCGTCTGGACCGGCAAACGAACCACCTTCTACGGTCTCACTCGCACCTCGAAGCACTACAAACCCGACCTCGAACAGCTCTTTGCGTTGCTCCAGTCCGGCAAGATTTCAGTCCCCATCAAAGCCACCTTCAAGCTCGACCAGATCCAGCTGGCACATCGTGAATACGCCAGCAGCGCTGGCACCGGCTCCATCATCCTCGAAATCGATCAGTAGCCGGAAGCCACGCCCGCCCTCCTGCCAGGACAACTCGACAACGACCCACCCGCGCTACCATCGCACCAGTGCTTGAACTCTCCACACCTCTTCGCTTCGTCAAGCGCATCGGCGAGCGCGTCGCCGCTGAGCTCGCCCGCCGCGATCTCCACACCGTCGAAGACCTCCTCTATCACCTTCCCTTCCGCTACGAAGACCGCCTCCATCCCCAACCGATCGCCAACCTCAAGCCCGGCGCCATGGCCTCCGTCATCGGCGAGGTCCGCGGCGCCACCCTTCTCCGCACCGCCCGCATGCCGCTCTTCGAGATGACGGTCGGCCAGGGCACCTCCTCCATTAAGTGCATGTGGTTCAACGGCGCCTACCTCAAGGACCGCTTCCCCCTCGGCGCCACCGTCGCCCTCTACGGCCAGCTCGAAGCCTCCCGCTCCACCGCCGGCAGGCTCAAAATGATCCAGCCGCAGTTCGAGCTCCTCCCCGCCCCTGGCTCACCCGGCGCCCGCGGCTCAGACGACGCCAAGTACGTCACGCTCGAAGTCGACCGGATCGTCCCCGTCTACGAGACCCTCGGCGGCACCACTGCCTGGGGAGCCCGCCTCACCTCGCGCTGGCTCCGCCGCGTGCTCTGGCAAATCTTCGAAGACCTAACCGTCCCCACAGCAGCCCACCCCGAATCGTCGTCCAGCCAAACCAGAGGTGAACCAAAAACCTCGAACAGTCAAGCCGAAGGCGGGTGCCCCATTCATGACAGTTCTCCCGTCATGAGTGGGCCATCGCGCGGCAGCGCGACACAGCCGTCACCCACCCACGAAACCCTCCCCCAAATCCTCCTCACCCGCCTCCACCTCCCCCCACGCCTCACCGCCCTCCGTGCCGTCCACTTCCCCGAGCCCGGCACCCCCATGCTCGACCTCATCGCGTCCACCACCCCCGCCCATCGCCGCCTCGTCTTCGAAGAGTTTTTCTTCCTCGAGCTCGGCCTCGAGCTCAAGCGCCGCCGCCTCCGCGAGCGAAAAGGCACCGCCTTCGTTACAAATGATTCCGTCCGCCGCGCCCTCAAACAGGTCCTCCCCTTCCATCCCACCACCGCGCAGAAGCGAGTCCTCGGAGAGATCGCCGCCGACATGCGCAAGCCGCAGCCCATGCGCCGCCTTCTCCAGGGCGACGTCGGGTCGGGAAAGACGATCGTTGCCATTCAATCCGCCCTCATCGCCATCGAAAACGGCTTCCAGGTCGCGCTCATGGCGCCCACCGAGATCCTCGCCACCCAGCACTATCTCGCCGCCCGCAAGCTCCTCGCCGAAGTCGTCAGCCCGCGCACCGGCAAGCCCTACCGCATCACCCTC
>CAXTJC010000254.1:0-5431 GCA_964244225.1 uncultured Acidobacteriaceae bacterium | reverse complement strand
CTGGCGAAGTCGGTGGCGGAGGGGCAGATCCTGCAGGTGGCGGTGTTTGCGGTGATCTTCGGTGTCGCGCTCGCCTCGCTGAGTCAAGCCAAACGCGCACCGGTGCTGCGGCTGACCGAAAGTCTGAGCGAGGTGATGTTCAAGTTCACGAATGTGGTGATGTACTTCGCGCCGGTAGGAGTGGGGGCGGCGATGGCGTACACGGTGGGGCACATGGGGTTGGGCGTGCTGGTGAATCTGGGTAAGCTGCTGCTGACTGTCTACGGGGCGCTGGTGGCGTTTGGCCTGCTGGTGATGCTGCCGGCGGCGCTGCTCTTCCGGGTGCCGGTGCGGCGGTTTGTGCGAGCAGTGGCGGAGCCAGCGACGATTGCGTTTGCTACCTCGACGAGCGAGGCGGCACTGCCGCGGGCGATGGAGGCGATGGAGGCGCTCGGGGTTCCGCGGCGGGTGGTAAGTTTTGTAATTCCAGCGGGGTACAGCTTCAATCTGGATGGGTCGACGCTGTATTTGGCGGTGGCGTCGATCTTTGTAGCGCAGGCGGCGGGGGTGAGGATGCCGTGGGGCGAGCAGCTGCTGATGATGGGGACGCTAGTGCTGACGAGCAAGGGGGTAGCGGGCGTGCCGCGGGCGACGCTGGTGGTGCTGCTGGCGACGGCGGCGACGTTCAAGCTGCCGACGGAGCCGGTCTTTGTCATTCTGGGGGTGGATGCGCTGATGGATATGGCGCGGACGACGGTGAATGTGGTGGGGAACTGCTTGGCGAGTGCGGTGGTGGCTCGGTGGGAGGGGGTGTTTGGGGAGGAAGCGGTGGATTCAGTGGTGGCTGAAGGAGCTTCTTTAAGAAGCTCGGCCTGACAGGTTGTTATAGTATGTCATACTAAGAAAGAGGTGACAGGTATGCACGTTTCCGTCAGGATGAGCGAGAATGGCAGGGTGCTGATTCCGGCTGAGATACGAAAACAGCTCGGGCTGATTCCTGGTGAGCCAATCCGGTTGACCGTAGAGGGTCAGGAGTTGCGGCTCATGACGCGGCGAGCACGGATCCGTGAGGTTCAGTTGCGGGCAGCGCGCTATCTCAAGCCGGGCGTGCGGCTCGAGGATGAACTCATCGCGGAACGACGCGAAGAGGCACGAAAAGAGCTTTTAGATGATTAGAGCAGTGGTCGATTCATCGGTTCTACTGGCGTATATCCGGCAAGAGCCGGTGAGCGACACATTTCTATTTACGGATATTGAGGCTGTGGTAAGCACGGTCAACCTGGCCGAGATTGTAACCAAGCTGATTACGCAAGGCGCTAGTGTAGAGGAGGCTTGGCTGGATGCTGCGGAGTCTGCGGATGAGATTGTGCCGTTTTCCGAAGAGCAGGCTAAGGTAGCGGGTGCGCTGATCGAGAGAACGAGGCAGCACGGACTCTCACTGGGGGATCGTGCCTGCCTTGCTTTGGGTAAGGTGCTGGAGCTGCCTGTCTACACGGCGGATCGAGCCTGGGCGGAGATTGATGCCGGCATTGAGGTGCATGTTATTCGGTAAGTATCTCTGAGCTTGCATCAAGGTTTGCCGTTGACGTGGGTGCCTAGAAAGCTGGCCATATCGTTGTAGGCCTCGCGGGATTCGGGGAGGGTTACGTCGTTCCAGAAGGCGTGGGGAAGGGCTTCAAAGACGATAAGGCGGGCGTCGACGCCGTGGCGGAGGAAGGCGCGGTGGAGGATGGTAGTGCCGCTGAGCAGGAGGTCGCGGCCGCTGGTTATAAAGAGGGTTGGCGGGAGGCCGTGGAGGTCGGCGAAGACGGGGGAGAGGACGGGGTCGTGCGGGTCGGTGGTGCCGATGTACTCCGCATCGAGGGGCTTGGCGGGGAGTGGGTCGAGGTGACCTGAGAGGCCGTTGAGAGCGTACATGGATTCGGAGTCGCCGAACTGCGAGAAGTCTCCCATACCGGAGAAGATGCCGAGGGCGGCGGGCTGGGGTAGGCCGAGCTGCTTGAGGCGGACGGCAACCTCGGCGGTGAGGATGGCGCCGGCGGAGGTGCCGTAGAGGGCGATGTGCTCGGGCTTGTAGGTCTTGAGGAGCTCGCGGTAGACGGCGATGGCGTCGTCGAGGCCAGCGGGGAAGGGGTGCTCGGGCGCGAGGCGATAGAGGACCGCAACGACGCGGGTGTGGGTAAGATTGGCGATGGGAATGGACTCGGTGAAGGAGCCGGAGTCGGAGTTGAAGCCGCCGCCGTGGAGATTGATGAGGACGCTGTGGGGATGGGGTGGTGTGGCGTCGGTAGGGGTGATATCGCGGATAGGGACGCCGGCGATGATGGAGTCGGCGATGTGGACGGGGAAGAGGGCGGCGGAGGTTTTGCCGGCACCGGTCTGCCAGGTGTCGGTGCCGGCGCGGCGCTGGGCGAGGGTCTCATGGGTGGGCTGATCGGATTGGCTCTGTGGCGGGAGCTGGGCGAGTCGGCGCTGGGCTTCGGGGCTGATGGTTTTGGGCACGGGGATGACGCGGGTGATGTGGGCGGCGCCGCCGGCGTCAATGTGGCTGGAGTTTGGCATGGATGGCTGCGTTTCGGGCTGCTGTGCGGTGAGCAAAACGGGAGATAGAAGAAGGGTAAGCGGAAGAGCGAGACGGCGCATGCGGATCATGGTAGCGGAGAACCGGGCACCAAAGTGCAGGACATGAACAAGGGAGCGGGGCGGGAGAGGAGTGGATTGATAGAATGGACGGCTGAGACGTGGGATTGATTGCGCGCGCCGGCAGGTAGAGCATGGAAGAGTATCTGAATCGGATCAAATCGCCGGCAGATGTGAAGCGGCTCGGGATGGTGGAGCTGGAGCGGCTGGCGGAGGAGATCCGTGCGCGGCTGATCCGGAGCGTGGCGAAGACGGGCGGTCACATTGGGCCGAACCTGGGTGTGGTGGAGCTGACGATCGCGATGCACTATGTGTTCGATACGCCGACCGACCACTTCGTCTTCGACGTGAGCCATCAGGCATATGTGCACAAGCTGCTGACCGGGCGGGAGAGTCAGTTTCATACGATCCGGCAGGCAGGCGGGCTGAACGGATTCATGTTGCGGACTGAGAGCGCGCACGACAGCTTTGGCGCGGGGCATGCTGGGACGGCGCTGAGCGCGGCGCTGGGGATGGCGGCGGCGCGGGACATGAGCGGCGGCGCCGAACATATTGTGGCGCTTGCCGGGGATGCGGCCTTTACCAACGGCATCAGCTTCGAGGCGTTGAACAACATCGCGGCGACGACCAAGCGGATGATCATCGTGCTGAACGATAACGAGTGGTCGATCGATAAGAACGTGGGCGCGATTGCGGAGTACTTCCACAAGATCGCGATGAACTCGACGTTCAACTCTCTGCATGATACGGCTGTGAGCCTGGTGGAGAAGGTGGGCGGCAAGGCGGCGCGGCATGTGGCGAAGAAGGCCGAAGAGGCGGCGAAGGGCATTGTGGGCCGCGGAATGATGTTCGAGGAGTTCGGGCTGAGCTACTTTGGGCCGGTCGATGGGCACAACCTACCGCTGCTGATCGAGACGTTCAGGTTCCTGAAGGAGCAGAAGCGGCCAGTGGTGCTGCACGCGATCACACAGAAGGGTCGGGGGTTCGAGCCGGCGCTCGCCGGGCAGAAGAAGTTCCATGGGTTGGGACCGTATGACCCGGAGACGGGCGAGACGAAGGCGGCCGGGCAGAAGACGTACTCGGAGGTGTTTGCCGAGAGCCTGGTGAAGCTGGCGGACGGGAACGATAAGGTGGTGGCGATTACGGCGGCGATGCCGAACGGGACGGCGCTCGACCTGTTCCGGCCGAAGCATCCGAATCGGTACTTCGATGTGGGGATCGCGGAGGAGCACGCGGTGCTGTTTGCGGCGGGCATGGCGACGAAGGGATATAAGCCGTTCTGCGCAATCTACTCGACGTTTCTGCAGCGGGCGTTCGACCAGATTGTGCATGATGTGTGCCTGCAGAAGCTGCCGGTGGTGTTCTGCATGGATCGCGGCGGGCTGAGCGGGGATGATGGACCGACGCACCATGGGCTGTTCGACATCAGCTATCTACGGGGCGTTCCGAACCTGGTGCATATGGTGCCGAAGGACGAGGACGAGCTGGCGGACATGATGTATACGGCGATGCTGCACGACGGTCCGGCGGCGATACGGTATCCGCGCGGGATTGGGCCGGGGTCGGCGATGAAGGCGCAGCCTGTGGCGCTTGCGATCGGTAAGGCGGAGGTGGTGTGCGAGGGCCGTGGGGATGAGGTGTGCATCTTCGGGCTGGGCGCGATGCTGCCGGAGGCGGTGCGTCTGGCCGACCTGCTGGCGGCGGAGGGCATACGAGCGGCGGTGGTGAATCCACGGTTTGCGAAGCCGGTGGATGCGGCGTGTGTCGAGCGGTTCGGGCGCAGCGCGAAGATGTTTGTAACCATGGAAGACCATGTGCTGGCGGGCGGGTTTGGCAGCGCGGTGCTTGAGGCGCTGAGCGACGCGGGGCTTGAGACGCCGGTGGTGCGCGTGGGCTGGCCGGATGCGTTTATCGAGCACGGCAAGGTGGAGGCGCTCCGGGAGAGGTATGGACTAACGGCTGAGGCGGCGCTGCGACGGGTGCGGCCGCTGCTAGGGGCGCTGGTGACGGGGCGATAGAGGCCGGTCGCCATCGATGGACCCTCCCCTGGGGTACTTGTCTGCTTAAGTATCTGGTTTGTAGGACTTACGGTTCGGTACTGCATCTCGGTCTCCTGAAGGCTTTGCGTTGCTTGTTTCTTCAAGGATAGCGGTTCCGCCGTGTGAGGACGCCAGGGCTAAGTGGTTTCTATAGGGATAGATAGGGGATAAAAGGGTTGACTGCAGCGGGGCTCCGTTCCGGAGCGGATCGACCTGCGGTCGATAGACCCACGCATGACGAAGAGACTGTCATGCATGGGGCACCCGGCCTTCGGCATGGCTCGGGGAGACTTTGTGCCGCCACGTAGAAGGTGCGGGGATTCTTCGCTGCGCTCCAGAATGACAACTAAAAGAGAGCTCGATGGGGTCAGGGTAGTGGGGCTCTGGTCCGGAGCGGATCGACCTGCGGTCGATAGACCCACGCATGACGAAAAGACTGCATGCATGGGGCACCCGGCCTTTGGCTTGGCTCTGTGAGAGTTTTGCCGCCACGTAGAAGATGCGGGGATTCTTCGCTGCGCTCCAGAATGACAAGCAAAAATAAGAGTTCGAGGGGTCAGGGGAGTGGGGCTCCGTTCCGGAGCGGATCGACCTGCGGTCGATAAACCCACGCATGACGGTAAGGCTGTCATGCGTGGGGCACCCGGCCTTCGGCATGGTCAAACTGTTTCGCTAACCTAAGCAAAAAGCAGGTCCTTCGCTGCGCTCAGGATGACAAATCTGCTATGCGAACTTCAAACTCAGGACACTAGATCTGGGAGCAGAGTAGCGGG
>CAXTJC010000253.1:0-5439 GCA_964244225.1 uncultured Acidobacteriaceae bacterium | reverse complement strand
TTCGAGGCCTCCACTTTCAGAAACGGCGAGTTCGTCAGCTTCGCCAGCCGCCGCGCAATCTCCGTCTTGCCCACGCCCGTCGGCCCGATCATGATGATGTTCTTCGGCATGATCTCGTCCGCCAGCTCCGGCGGCAGCTTCTGCCGGCGCATCCGGTTGCGCAGCGCAATCGCAACCGCCCGCTTCGCCGCCTGCTGTCCGACAACATACTTGTCCAGCTCCGCAACAATCTCGCGCGGCGTCATCGCATCGAGCGCCAGCCCCTGGTCCTCAGCCGTTCCCGGCAGAAAAATCGCCATTACTATCTCCCCCAAACCAACATTATTGATATCCAAAGAACATACAAAGTGGTGGCACTTACCAGGAGTACGATGTATGTCCTGAGCAACTGAGCGTGCTCAGGTATCTCACGATGATCAGGTAAGGTCCGCCAGTAGGCCCATCGCGCAACACCAAGAAGAATCAACTCTGCAGGGTAAATGCCGTAAACTAAGTAGCCCTTCTCGGTAAAACTTGGTCTGATCGGATCTACAGGAATCATCCACCATAAAAACCAAAGAATAAGCGGCAACAGCGAAAGCACAAGAGCTGAGGTTCGTAGTGAGATTGTGCCGAATAGATTAAGTGGCCTTCGTGTCACCTACTCCGCCTTAAGTCCTCGATTATGCTGTGATCCGTGAGCGACACGGGAGACTGCGTAGAGTAGTTCGCTGCCTGCGGGGCAAGTCTGCATGTATGAACGCGCTATTCAACTCGCGGCGGCGGATGGAACACCCAAATCCTTCGTCGAATGTGCACTCCATAGGCATTCACGCATGGCCGCCAACCACCAGGTAGTCAACTCCGTGCGCGTTCAATGCGGACAATAACTCTTTTTGGTCCTTGAGCATCGATCTCGATCTTGTGCATGGCCGCGTAATATTCCGCTAACTCAGCTACAGCCTTCAATTTCTCGGTTACCGGCTGATCACGCCAATAGCGAAGGTCAGCCGTCTCTTGCTCCTCATAACTGCTGAACCGTCGAATCTGTCGGCTAGGATGTGTCTCAAGAGACTCTTTCATGATTCACTCCTCCCAGATTTCATTCTACCGTGCGGGGATAACTGCTGGGACCGCATCAATCGCCAGGAGCATGCAGCGTAGCTCCGTGTCGTCAAAGCGCCATCACTCCGCCTTCAACTCTTCCACCATGATCCGGTCATTGGTATAGAGACAGATCTGCCCGGCGATCAGCAGGCTCTTCTCCGCAATCTCGCGCGCGCCCATCGCCGTGTTGTCCATCAGCGCCCGCGCCGCCGCCAGCGCGTAGCTGCCGCCCGAGCCGATCACCGCGATTCCCTCGTCCGGATCGATCACATCCCCATTCCCGCTCAGCAGAAACGTCTGCTTCGCATCGGTCACGATCAGCAGCGCCTCGAGTTGCCGCAGCATCTTGTCCGTTCGCCAGTCCTTCGCCAACTCCACCGCCGCGCGGCCAAGATTCCCCGCATACTGCTCCAGCTTCGTCTCAAACCGCGCAAACAGGCTAAACGCGTCGGCCGTCGATCCGGCAAACCCCGCCAGCACCTTATCCTGATACAGCTTCCGGATCTTCTTCGCGGAGTGCTTCATCACGGTCGAGCCGATCGATACCTGACCGTCCGCCGCCATTACCACCGCGTCCCCGCGCCGCACGCAGATCACCGTCGTCGACCGAATCCTCCGGCCATCGGCCAAATCCAGCGGATGCCCTCCCGCCGGCTCCGGCACAGCCTTCTTCCCGCGCTCTCCGCTATTCTTCCCGTCTCTCGTCATAGGCGTATCTCCCAGTATATCGCTGCCCATCCGTTGCTCCGCGCGTCCGCCGTCTGCGCTATCCTTTGGCAAGTCGCCATGCTTTCTGCTCTGTCGTCGTTCATTCCGCCGGTTCTCCGCTCGCCGCGCACGTTAGCGATCGTTGGTTTAGGGATCGCCACCGCCGCCAGCATCTCCTGGTACCGCATGAATCGCGTGGAGCCCACCGACGAGGAGCTGGAGCGTGAGCGCCGCGACTACCTCGCCGCCACGGGCCGCATCGTCGACGGCAGCATCACCGAGACCCGTTGGGCCGACGAGGCCGAAGACGCCACCCCCAACACCCTCATCTACCGCTACCGCATCGCCGGCGTCACCTACGAGTGCGCCCAGGACGTCCGCCCCCTCACCGAACACGTCCGCCACGTCCGCATCGACCTCCCCATCCAGGTCCGCTTCGACCCCCGCAATCCCGGCGACTCCATCGTCGTCGCCGAAACCTGGTCGGGCCTCCGCATCGACCACGAACACGCCCCGGGTCCGCCCCGGCAAATCTGAACTGGCCGCAGTTACTCGTTCAAAACGTCCTACTCCAGTCAACTGGCTGCAAGCATCGACCGCTTCGCATGATTGATGTCGGCCCACCCGCGGCATACACTTGAGAGTATGCACATGGTGGCCACGCCAAACCGCAGCATTCGCCGTGTGCTGCAGATCTCCATGCTGGCGACGCTTGCCTACGTCATCGCCACCCTTCTGGTCGGCTTGCGCATCCACTCGCTCGCGCTCGTCTCTGAGGCCGGACACAACACCTCGGACCTGCTCGCCATCGGCCTCTCCTTTCTCGCCCTCTACTTCCAGGCGCGGCCCGCCACCGACGAAAAGACCTTCGGCTACCAGCGCGCCGGCGTTCTTGCCGCGTTCGTCAACGCCATAACGCTGATCGCTCTTTCCGTCTGGATCGCTCTCGCCGCCGTGCACCGCTTCGGCTCGCCCCTCGCCGTACAGCCCAAGCCCATGATGATCGTCGCCACCGCCGGCGTGCTGATGAATGGCCTGATCGCGACCCTGCTCTGGCGCTTCTCGGGCGAGGTCAACATCCGCTCGGTCTTCATCCACATGCTTGGCGACACGCTCTCGACCGCCGCCGTCATCCTTGGCGGCTTCGGCATCCTCTACACCGGCCTGAACTGGATCGATCCGCTGCTTTCCCTGCTGATTGCGGCTCTCATCCTGTGGAGCTCGATCGGCATCGTGCGCGAAACCCTCAACATCCTGCTCGAAGGCACACCGCGCGGCGTCGAACTCGCCGCCGTCCGCACCGCCATCGAAGGCGTTGCCGGCGTCGTCGACGTCCACGATCTGCACGTCTGGAGCCTCGGCCCAAAAACACTCGCCCTTGCCAGCCACGTCACCGTCGTCGAAATGCCCATCTCCGCCTGCACCGCCCTGGTCGACAGCATCAACAGCAAACTCCGGCAGCAGTTTCGCATCCGTCACACCACGCTGCAGTTCGAAGCCAGCGGCTGCGGCCAAACGCACGACTGCGGCGCCGCCCTAATGGCTGAAAGCCTGCTGGAGGACGAGCAGCAGCACCACGGTCACAGTCAATTCGGGCACAACCACTGACAGCACGTTCCTGGTAGCGTCACCTGGTCTCTACAAAGTGCTAAGAGCACTCTGATCTAAATGTCCTTCGTTAAGGGCATGGCTTTAGCCATGCCGTAAGTGCTTTCCATGCAACGCGGCTTCAGCCGCTGAGGTTAGCTTGGTCATGCTCTCGAAACTAGAGCAGTATTCAGTGCTGTAAAGAGCCGTCACCTCGACCGAAGCAATAGCTTCTTCGTTTAGCGAAGTGGAGAGACCTGCAGCGCGTGTGCACCGCCTCTGCAGCATCAAAAACCTCGCTCTTTCCTCTACGGTGTGCGGGGAGTCTCCGACCCTTCCTCGCGTTGCGAGCCATGATCTTCGCCCGCGGCCGCTTCCCTGTAGTCCGCCGGCGGCTCCGGATACCACGGTGCAGCATCCGCCCTGGCTGAGGGCTGCTCTGCCACCTTCGGAAGCGGCGCCTTGGCAGCCTGCGAAACCGCCGCTCTCATGGCGGCTGACGAAGACTGCGTCTCCCGTCGGGGAGCGGATGCCCCTTTCGGCGTGTACGCCGCATATTTGGCCGGCGCGACCGGGTAGGCCGGGTGCGAGCTGCCGCTGTCCCGTGAGTTAATTCTGGATCTTGGCAGCGCTGCGGCGCTGGAAGACTCAGCCTGGCTTCCCGGTTGAACGCCGTTCATCGGCTTCCCTGACCCGTTTGTGCGGAGAGATGAGACTCCCGTTCGCGACGTCTGAGCCGTGTCCTCCTGCCGCGCGCTTCGGCGGCGAAGAACGATATATAGCAGAAAACCCAGAAAGAGAGCTAGAACGACATAGACGGATCCTGTCATCGCGACGCACCTGCAGTGGGGAGATTGGCGTACTGAACCCTCCTTCGGACAGCAAAAGGAGGCGTACAAGCCGCCATACCAGAGACTCTACGTGGAAACTATGGCTTCGTCGCGTGAAAAGCTTCACCGGCCGGGGTCATCTACGGTCAGCCCTCAGCATTTTTCCTGAAGGTGTACAGCAGGCCGCTCCCTATGCGCCATCTTCTCTCAAAGAAAATGGCCTCCACTGCACTGACACCAGTGCCATAGCATCAGGAAAAATGCTTAAACCAGCTGCGCATCCAGCGTGATCTCAGCCGCCTTCAGCAAACGCGAGATCGGACAGCCTTCCTTCGCCTTCTTGGCCAGTTCGTCGAACATCTCCTTTTCCGCGCTTGGGACCTTTGCTTTGGTCTTCAAGTGAATCTTGGTCACTGTCGGCCCGTCATCCGTCTTCTCGAGCGTGACCACGGCCGATGTCTCCAGGCTCTCCGGCGTAAGTCCCGCGTCGGTCAGCTGCGCGCTCAGCGCCATCGTAAAACACCCGGCGTGAGCCGCCGCAATCAGCTCCTCCGGATTCGTTCCGGTGCCCGTCTCAAACCGGCTCCCGAAGCTGTACTGCGTCTCATTGAGCGTGCCGCTCTGCGTGCTGATCGTGCCTTTTCCGTCCTTCAACCCACCATGCCATACTGCGCTCGCGCTGCGATCCATCGTGTCTCCTTCTCCACCACAACTGGGCGGAACACGCTATTGGATGCAGGCAACCGACCGATCGGCAGTGACGCCTTTGTGACGAGGCGACCTGTTCTCAAAAGGACTCTGATTAAGGCTTGTCATCCTGAGCGAAGCGAAGAACCTGCTTCTCGCCTTTACTGTTGGCCTGTCATTTTTGAGCGCCTGTTAGCCTGTCATTCTTGAGCGCAGCGAAGAATCCCCGCACCTGTCTTTGCCTTTGCTTTTGTCATCCTGAGCGCAGCAAAGAACCCGCTTCTCGCCTCTAGGACCGAAGCCCTGCCGACCAAAACTACCCAAATCGTCCCTAAAACGTCGTGCTGACCGACAGCCGGAAGGTCTTTCGCGGCTCCCGCAAGGTGTAGTTCGCATCGTAGAACTGCAGCGCCTGCGAGTAGCTGAAATCACCCGCGCTCGTCGACGGGAAGAACTGCCGGAAGCACTGCTGCGGACTCTGCGTGCAGCCCACCGGCGTTCCCAGCGAGGGCGGCAGATCGTGATACAGCCGCAGCGGGTT
>CAXTJC010000252.1:0-5448 GCA_964244225.1 uncultured Acidobacteriaceae bacterium | reverse complement strand
GCCGTTTGTGGCGGTGAACTGCGCGGCGATCCCGGAGACGCTGATCGAGAGCGAGATCTTCGGGCATGAGAAGGGCGCATTTACGGGGGCGCTGGAGCGGCGGGCGGGCTGCTTTGAGCTGGCAGAGGAGGGTACGCTGCTGCTTGATGAGATCGGCGAGATGCCGGCGGCGACGCAGGCCAAGCTGCTGCGGGTGCTTGAGGACAGGAAGCTGCGCCGGCTGGGATCAAAGGCGGAGACGCCGGTGGATGTGCGGGTGATCGCGGCGACGAACAAAGACCCGGAGCGCGCGGTGGCGGAGGGTGAGCTGCGCGGCGATCTGTACTACCGGCTGAATGTATTTGCGATCCAGATGCCGCCGCTGCGCGACCATCTGCAGGATGTGGGAGCGATCGCCGAGCGGATGGTGGCGGAGATGAATGCGCGGCATGGATGCGCGATCTCGGGGATCGATCCGGCGCTGCTGGAGCGGCTGAAGACGTATGCGTGGCCGGGCAATGTGCGCGAGCTGCGGAATACGATTGAGCGGGCGACGATTATGGCCGGCCGGGGACGGCTGAGCGTGGATCATCTGCCGCCACACTTTGGCGAGCCGGGCTTTGCACCGGCGGCGACGCGGCCGCGCATGCCGCTGCACACGGTTACGCCGCAGGTCGATCCGGCGGCGGAAGCGGAACGCTTCCGCAGGGAAGAGAATACGGTCCGGGTGGAGGTGGGCACGACGGTTGACGAGGCGGAGCGGCAGCTGATTCTGAAGACGCTGCTCTCGACGCATAACAACAAGACGCGGGCAGCCGAGATTCTGGGAATCAGTTCAAAGACGCTGCAGAATAAGCTGAAGGAGTACTCGAGCGCGACGATGAACGGACTCAGCGGGGCCGGCGGAACGGAGTAGGGTGCGGTGAGGCTGAAGACCAAGCTGGTGCTCTCGGCCACGGCGCTGACGTCGGCGATCGTGCTGGTTCTGTCGACGATGTTTTTGGGGGAGCTGCTGCGGCAGCGGATCGAGCAGACGGCCTCCAGCAATGAAGTTCTGGTGCATGAAGTGCTGCTGATGACGCGGCAGACGGTGGAGGGCGGGCTGCGGGATCACCCGCCGACGAAGCCGGGCGAGAGCTCGTTTGATGACGCTGTGGCGGATGCGCTGCGAGCGCAGGGATCGCTGATGGACGTGATGCAGGCGATCGTTCGCTACTCGCCGACGGTGCAGGATGTGAGTGTGACGGATGCCTCGCGCCGCATTCTGGTCAGCACGGATCCGGACGCGATCGAGACGACGATGCCGGCGCGCCCGGACCTGCTTCGCATCCGCGATGAGAGCATTCTTTCGCAGACGCGGCAGGTGTTTGGCCGGCCGCGCGTGCTCGATCTGACGGAGCCGCTCGATCGCAATGGGCAGCCGTTTTTGATTGTGCATGTCGGGGTGCGGTCGAGCTTTGTGCGGGCGTCGTATGAGCCGTGGCTGAAGGCGGCGCTGCTGTTCGCGCTGCTGGCCGGTGCGGGCGCGATGGTCGCGGCGGGCCTGCTGGCGAGCGCGGCTCTGCGGCCGATTGAGCGCATCAACGAACGGCTGGCGACGCTGGCGGGGGCGGAGCGTGAGCCGCCGGAGCTGGCGGAGGTTGAGAGCGAGCCACGCGATGCGGTGGTGCGGATGACGCAGACGATCGACCGGCTGGACGCGCAGATGCGTTCGACCGAAGCTGGATACACGACGCTGCGGGCGAACGTGAATCAGATGCTGGAGACGCTACGGGACGGCGTGCTGCTGTTTGGCGAGGACGGCCGGGCGGCGATGGTCTCGGGCGCGGCGACGTACTTTCTGGACCGGACGGAGAAGGGCATGGTGGGGCGTTTGCTCGAGGAGATCTTCGTTCGCGGGACGGCGCTCGGGGAGGCGGTGCTGTGGGCGTACCGCGGGGGCGAGCCGCAGGTGATCGACCGGGTTCCGCTGGAGGATGGCAGGATTGTGCAGTTTTCGCTCGAGCATATTGGCGCGGGGACGGGGCGGCAGATGGGAACGCTGGTGCGGCTGCGTGATATGGAGTCCGCGGCGCAGCTGGAGAAGGAGCTCGAGGTCTCGCGGCGGCTGGCGGCCGTGGGACGGTTGACGGCGGGCGTGGGGCATGAGGTGAAGAACCCAATCAATGCCATGGTGGTGCATCTGGAGCTGCTGAAGTCCAAGCTGGCAAGGATGGACAGGGCGGCGGCGGCGGGGGCACAGCGGCACGTGGACATTCTGACGGGCGAGATGCAGCGGCTGGACCGGGTGGTGGAGACGCTGGCCGACTTCTCGCGGCCGATGGAGCTGCACCTGGCGGAACGCAGCATCGTAGATGTGATCGAGGCGGTGGCCGAGCTGACCGAGGCGGAGATGGACGAGAACGGCGTGCGGATTTTGACGGAGACGCCGCGCGAGCCGCTGCTGGTGCGGATCGACGGAGAGCTGATGCGGCAGGCGCTGCTGAATCTGGTTCTGAACGGGATGCAGGCGATGCCGCAGGGAGGGATTCTGCGGCTGGCGAGTTATCGTGACAAGGGCGATGTTGTCGTAGAGGTGGCGGATGCGGGGGACGGTATCACGGAGGATATTCTTCCGCGTATCTTCGATCTGTACTTTACGACCAAGGCGAAGGGCAGCGGCATTGGCTTGGCTATGACGTACCGCATTGTGCAGATGCATGGCGGATCGATGGATGTGCGCTCGACGACGGCGGAGCAGGCTGCGGCGATGGGAGCACAGCAAGGAACGGTGTTTACGGTGCGGCTGCCGACGTCGGCGGCGATTGAGGTTCGGAAGCGTGTCGGCCTGGGGAACGCGGAGCGGCGGCCGGCGGGAGAGAGTGTGTGACGGTTTCAGGAAGTATGGGCGGGAGAGCGCGTGAGGGACGGCGATGGACGGCTTTTGCCGGCATGCTTGCGTGCGCCGTGCTGGCCGGCTGCCATCATCGCCAGGCTCAGCCGGTGCTGCTGCCGCCGCAGACGCCGGTGGCGCTGATTGAGGTTCCGGAGCCGAATACGCCTCCACTGGTGGAGGCGCAGAGCCCCAAGCTGCCGGCGGTGCCTACGGCGCAGGCGGCGAAGCCGGGCAGAGTCAAGAAGCGATCGCCGAAGAAGATGCAGGACGCCGGGGTGCAGGGGACGGTGACGACAACGACGGCGACGGCGATGGCCGCGGGGCAGGCAAAGAAGGCGGGCGAGGTTGCCGGGACGGCGCCGAAGCCGGATACATCCGTGGTGGGCATTGGGGCTTTGACTGTGGGCGGCGAGCAGAGCCCGCGGGCGATGCAGGAGGCGAGTGAGCTGGCGGCCGCAAACGAGCGGAGGCTGAACGCGTTGAGTACGGACGCGGTCAAGGCGCAGGCCGATCTGGTGGGGAAGGTGCGCAACTTTCAGAGGGAGGCGCAGCTGGCGCTGGGCTCCGGCGATGCCGAAGGGGCGAAGACGCTGGCGACCAAGGGAAAGCTGCTGCTGGACGATCTGGAGAAGGGCGGGTCGCAGTAGGGGCGGGGGTCGAGGGTGAGTAAAGTAAAGCGGAAGCAGATCCCTTCGGGATCACAAGCAAAGGGCGGAAGCAGATCCCTTCGGGATCACAAGCAGAGAACGTACGGTACATCGCAGCCCGAAGCAAGTGCGGGGATTCTTCGCTGCGCTCAGAATGACAACTCAATCTGTATTTGCTGAGGCCTCTATTGCTGTGGCCTGGCTGTCGACCAGCTAGGCTTCTGCTCCGTGGCACTTTTTTGATTTCTTGCCGGAGCCGCAGGGGCAGAGGTCGTTGCGGCCGACCTTTTCGCCTACGAGATGGGGGCCGGAGCCGTTGGTGGAGGCGCCGGAGCCGGCGGTGCGAGCCTGATCGAGCGTGCGCTGGCGTTTTTTCTCGAACTCACGCTCGAGGGCGTCGATGGTGGTGGTGGGGGCCTTGGAGACGCGGGGGGCGGGGCGCTGCTGGAGCGGCGGCAGGTCCGCAATCTGGGCTGGAGCTTGCTGCGGGGTGAGCGGCATGGTGGGCTGCGCGCCGTTTGAGAGCAGATCGGGAATGGCGGGATCGGGAACGGGCTGGTGTTGGAGCGAGGCGAGCTGCGCCTGTTCGAGTTGGGATGTGCTCTCGATGGGCTGGCCGTCGGGGCCGATGATCTGCATGCGGAAGAGATGACGCGAGGTGTCTTCCTGGAACTGCATCATCATGGTCTCGAAGATCTCAAAGGACTCCTTCTTATAGGCGACGAGCGGGTCCTGCTGGGCGTAGCCGCGCAGGCCGATGCCTTCCTTAAGGTGATCCATGGAGAGCAGATGGTCCTTCCATAGGCCGTCGAGGACGGAGAGCATGACTATGCGCTCGTGATAGCGCATGCCGGAGCCGCCGAGGATCTGCTCCTTGATGGTGTAGCGCTGCTGGAGTTTGGTGAAGATGGTTTCGCCGAGGTCGTGGCGGGTTAGAGAGTGGATGTCGACTTCATTTTCGAGGTGCGCGCCGAACTGCTCGTAGAGTGCGTTGAAGAGCTCGTCGGCCTTCCAGTCTTCGACGTGGGCTTTTTCGGGGATGTACTTGTCGAGGAGGTTCGAGAGAATGGTGGAGAGATAGTCCTCGGTGACGAGGGCCTTCTGGTCGGTGCCTTCCATGAGCTGGCGGCGAAGACCGTAGACGGCTTCGCGCTGCTTGTTCATGACGTCGTCGTACTCGAGGACGTGCTTGCGGGACTCGAAGTTCTGGCTTTCGACGGCCTTTTGGGCGGCTTCGATGCGGCGGGAGATCATGCCGGACTCGATGGGGACGCCTTCTTCCATGCCGAGGCGCTGGAGCAGGGTGGAGACCCACTCGCGGGCGAAGATGCGCATGAGGTCATCTTCGAGAGAGAGATAGAAGCGGCTGGCGCCGGGATCGCCCTGACGACCGGCGCGGCCACGGAGCTGGTTGTCGACGCGGCGGGACTCATGGCGCTCGGTGCCGAGGATGTGCAGGCCGCCGGCGGTGATGACGGCGTCGTGCTCGGACTTGGCGGAGCCCTCATGGGCGGCGGTAGCGGCGTCCCAGGCGGCCTGGGTGGTTTCGAACTCCTGGCCGGAGTAGTAGAAGCGGACCATGCCGGGACCGGCGATGGGCGAGATCTCGCCTTGTGCGGCGGAGACGGCGCGGGCCTGGGACTTGCGGACGAGGTCCTGGCGGGCCATGAAGTCGGAGTTGCCGCCGAGCAGGATGTCGGTGCCGCGGCCGGCCATGTTGGTGGCGATGGTGACCATGCCGAGGCGGCCGGCCTGGGCGACTATCTCGGCCTCTTTCTCGTGGAACTTGGCGTTGAGAACGACGTGGCGGACGCCCTTGCGCTTGAGGATTTCGGAGAGGAGCTCGGATTTTTCGATGGAGGTGGTGCCGACCAGGACGGGCTGCTTGAGATCGTGCAGGCGGGCGATCTCATCGGCGACGGCGAAGTATTTCTCCTTCGCGGTGCG
>CAXTJC010000251.1:0-5462 GCA_964244225.1 uncultured Acidobacteriaceae bacterium | reverse complement strand
TCTTCGCCGGTGGTGTTGTCGATGACAGAGAAGCCCTGCAGGGTGGCGGTCTGGCTGGCGGCCGGTGTGGATGCTGAAGTCCGCGGACTAGATTGCGGGCCGGACGGATCGGTGAAGAGGATGCGGTAGGTGGACTTCCAGATGGGAACTTCAGAGAGGAAGGAGACGCGGAGCTCGCGGCTGGTTGGGCTGCCGGCGGGGCCGATGTCGGTGAGAGCGAGATGGCGGATGCCCTCGGAGCGGTTGCGGTCGAGGAGCTCGAGGTAGGTGGTGAGGTCGGTGCGGAGTGGGGCGTCAAGCAGGCGGACGATGGTGGCGCTGGTGAGCTCGAAGGTGCGGGTGGCGCCGGTGTCGGCGATGACGGTGAGGAAGCGGTGCTCGATTCCGGGAGAAGCGAAATACAGGGGTCTCTCCACTTCGCTGCGCTCCGGTCGAGATGACGGCATTTCTTGAGTAGTGTCGGCGGTAGAAGCAGCCGGAGAGGGACGGAGTTCGAGCGAGAGGATGCGGCCGGCGAAGGCGGGGCCGGAGCCGGTGACCTCAATGCGGGCGCCGCGAAGGGAGTTGAAGAGATCCTGCTCGGTGGGCTGCTCGCCGAGGGAGAGCGGAAGGGCGCGCAGCTGCTGATCGAGCGGGGTGGTGGAGTTATAGCCGGCGCCGGTAATGCGGCCGCCGCCAAGATCGATGGCGGTGAGGGACTGGAGGACGTCGTTGAGCTGGGTTGAGGTGAGATCGAGGGTGACGGTCTGGTCGCCGGTGACGTGGCCGGTGTGCTCAAAGAAGCCGACGCCGTTTTTATACAGGGAGACGTGGGTGACGGGGAGAGTGTTGGGACGGGCGGTTGGCGACGGAAGGGTGCGAGAGCTACGGAGGGATGGCGAGGTTTTGGGGGAGACGGTCTGGGCGGGTGTAGCGATCGTGAGCAGGCAGGCAGAGAGCGTGAACGGAAATGAGGTGCGCAAGGGAGACTCCTGAGGTCTTGCTGGAGACAGGTCGTGCTGGAGACTTAGACCGCTGCCTGCCCTGCTTTGTTCCCGAGACGATCTCTTTTCGCTAAGAGAGGCAATGGTGAGAGGAAGGCTTTCCCGATATCCTGAGCGATGATCTTTTGCATCATTCTTCGATGTCGTACTATCTATTACCGCAGGAAAGGTTCGGCCATGACACGGGATGCGAAGACAACGGCAACGAAGTTGTGGACGGTGCTGGTGCGCGCGACCCATTCCATGGGCGAAGTGCTGGAGGCGAGCGTGGCGGAGGAAGGCCTGGGCCTGAGCGACTTCGCGGTGATGGAGGTGCTGCTGCACAAGGGGGCTCTGCCGATTTCAACGATCGGACAGAAGGTGCTGCTGACGAATGCGTCGATGACCTCGGCGGTAGACCGGTTGGAGGAGCGCGGTCTGGTGAAGCGGGTGAGCAGTTTAGAGGACCGCCGGGTGCGGGTCGTCTCGCTCACGGCGTGCGGTCGAAGGCTGATTACAGATGTGTTCAGCCGGCATGAGCAGGAGATCGAACGAATCATGACGGGTCTCAGCGCAGCGGATCGAGACCGGATGCGCTCGGGGCTGAAGACTATCGGCTTCGCGGCGAAGGCGATGCACGAGGAGCGCACGGCGGCGCGAAAGGCGCGGGGCCGGGAAGAGCGGCTGGCAAAGGACCGGCTTGAAGAAGAGCGCTTGGCAGAGAAAGAGCGTTTGGGAGAGGAGCGGCTCGCCGGATAGCAGAGTTACCCCTGGTGCGGACGAAGGGCCGAGACGCCCGGCACCCTAACCCCAATGCTATAAGAACGAACTTTGGAGGCTTCTACGATGCGCGTGATGACAACGTCTCTTGCTCTTTCTACATTGATCCTGGCGGGCGCCGCGGCGCTGGCGCAGAGTGTGCCGTATGCCATCGACCCGGCGCACTCGGAGGTTGATTTCTCGATCAAGCACATGGCGATCTCGACGGTGCATGGCCGGTTCTCAATCAAGAGCGGCACGGTGAACTTCGATGCGACAAGTCCGTTGAAGAGCTCGGTGGAGGCAGTGATCGATGTGAAGTCGGTGAGCACGGGCGAGCCGAAGCGCGACGGGCATCTGAACAGCCCGGACTTCTTCGATACGGCGAAGTACCCGACAGCGGAGTTCAAGAGCTCCAGCGTCAAGAAGGTTGGCGACGGCTATGACGTCTACGGCGATCTGACGATGCACGGCGTGACGAAGCCGGTGACCCTGCACCTGGACGAGCCGAGCAAGGAACAGGTTGGGATGGACGGCAAGCCGCACCGCGGCTTCTCTGCAACGACGCAGATCAATCGCAAGGACTTTGGGCTAGTGTGGAACGGAAATCTGAAGTCGGGCGACAGTGTGCTGGGCGACGACATCAAGATGACGTTCGAGGTGGAGGCGGGCAAGGCGTAGATTGCAACGATCGCCGGCGCCTTGGGTCAGGATGCGCCGGCGATCCATTGCTTCTTTGCAGGCATGAGCCGGATCTGCTCTCTAGCGGTCGATGTTCTTCATGTTGGCTGCGGTGTAGCGATCTCCGGCAACGGCATCGAGTGGGACCGCGGCTTCGAGCTCCTCGACCTCTTCGGGCGAGAGATGAGTCTCGAGGGCCGCGGCGTTTTCTTCGAGATACTTGCGTCGCTTGGTTCCGGGGATCGGAACGAGGTCGCTGCCTTTGGCGAAGACCCAGGCGAGCGCGAGCTGGCCTGGCTTGACGCCCTTGCGATCGGCGATGGAGCGGACGCGATCGACGAGAACCTGGTTCTTGTCGAGATTCTCTCCGGCGAAGCGCGGATAGCGCGACTTGCGGAAGTCCTTGCTGTCGAGCTCTGTGTCTTTGGTGATGGTGCCGGTGAGGAAGCCACGGCCGAGGGGCGAGTAGGGGACGAAACCGACGCCGAGCTCCCGGCAGGTAGGGATGATGTCGTCTTCGGCGTGGCGTTCCCAAAGGGAGTACTCGGTCTGGAGGGCGGTGATGGGATGAATTTTGTGGGCGCGGCGGATGGTCGCGGGGCTGGCTTCGGAGAGGCCAAGGTACTTGACCTTGCCGGCCTTGACGAGCTCAGCCATGGCGCCGACCGTGTCTTCGATCGGAGTTTCGGGGTCGACGCGGTGCTGGTAGTACAAATCGATGTGATCGAGGCCGAGACGCTTGAGGCTGGCGTCGCAGGCCTGGCGGACGTACTCGGGCTTGCCCGAGATGCCCCAGTAGGTGGGGTCATCTTTCTTGCGGAGGTTGGCGAACTTGGTGGCGAGGAAGACCTCGTCGCGGCGGGGTTTGATGGTCTTGCCGACGAGCTCTTCGTTATCGCCCATGCCGTAGACGTCGGCGGTATCCAGGAACGTGATGCCGAGGTCGAGCGCGCGAAGAAGCGTGGCGGCCGACTCTTCATCGTTGCGTTCGCCATAGAACTCGCTCATGCCCATGCAGCCGAGACCCTCGCGGGAGACGACGGCGCCCTGTGTGCCTAGTTTTACGGTTTCGATGCTCATGCCCATGAGATGACGCGGAGCGGCGGCGGGGTTCTTGCGAGAGCGATTGCGGGAGGCCCGGCTCGGATCCAGAGATAAAGGAACGGCTGCTCAGAAGGGCAGGTTGTGGTCCGCTGCAGGCACTCGGCGATACCATACTCCCGACCCGGGAGGCATTTCGCTCATGATTCTTAAGCTATCCGCAGCTCTAGTGGTCCTCGTTTGCATGTCTGGCAGCATCGCCGGACAGAGCCCCGCAGCCGCTTCGCTTATCGGCCCCTTCACGCGTCCGGTCTCCGCGCCTGTGCTTACTCCGCTGCCCGGCTCCACCTTCACCGATCCCATCACGCATCACGCCACCCGGTGGGAGGCTCTGCATACCTTCAATCCGGCGGCCATCGTTCACGACGGAAAGATTTTTGTGCTCTATCGCGCGGAGGATGACTCCGGCTCCATGCAGATCGGCATGCACACCTCGCGGCTGGGCCTTGCCAGCTCCACGGACGGCGTTCACTTCACGAGACTTCCCGAGCCGGTCTTCTTTCCGGCCGATGATGCACAGCGCAGCCGCGAGTGGCCCGGCGGCGTAGAGGATCCTCGTCTCGTTGAAGCTCCCGACGGCACGTACGTCCTCACCTACACGCAGTGGAACCGCCAGACGTACAGCATCGGCATCGCCACGTCGCCCGATCTGCTGCACTGGCAGAAGCATGGTCCTGCTTTTCTTGGCGCGTCGGGCGGCCTCTATAACACGCTCAAGGACAAGTCCGGCGGGATTGTGACCACGCTGGTTACAAAACCGGGCCAGCCTTCAAGGCTCGTTGCCGCGAAGATCAAGGGCGTGTACTGGCTCTACTGGGGTGAGGGCGCGATCCACCTTGCTACGTCCACCGACCTCATTCATTGGTCTCCGGTTGAAGATCCGCGGACCCATGCTCCAATCGAGGTCATGACCAAGCGCTCCGGCCACTTTGACTCCGGCTTTCCCGAGGTCGGGCCGCCGCCTATTCTCACGCATCGCGGGATTGTCGTCCTCTATAACGGGAAGAACGATCCCGACCACGGCGACCCGAGTCTTGGCCCCAATGCTTACGCAGCCGGGGAGGCTCTCTTCGCTTCTGACGATCCAGCTCGCCTGCTCTTCCGCGCCGATGGGCCCGTGCTCAAACCCGAGCAGCCGTGGGAGAAGACCGGCCAGTATGCTGCCGGAACCACCTTTGCGGAAGGGTTGGCTGCTTTCAAAGGCAAGTGGCTTCTCTTTTACGGCTGCGCCGACTCCGCGGTTGGCGTGGCCGCCGCGCCCGGTCCCGAGGGAGCGTTCTGACGCCATGATCGGCCCTGCTACCATCAAGCCTGACCCGCCATCATGACTGAAGCCACCCTCGCCACACCCGACGTCACCGCCCCTACGCGCGTTCGCATAGCCCCTTCGCCCACAGGCGACCCCCACGTTGGGACCGCCTACATCGGCCTGCTCAACTACGTCTTTGCGAAGCAGCGCGGGGGAAAGTTCGTCCTCCGCATCGAAGATACCGACCGCACCCGCTTCGTGCCGACCTCAGAGCAGATGATCTTTGACGCCCTTCGCTGGGTCGGGCTTACCTGGGATGAGGGTCCGGATGTCGGAGGGCCATACGGACCCTATCGCCAGTCCGAACGCACCACGATCTATCGCGAGCATGCCGAGATGCTGCTGGCTAAAGGCTGGGCCTACCGCGGCTTTGAGACACCGGAGGAGCTCGAGGCCGAGCGTAAGGCGCAGACCGCCGCCAAGCTTCCGCCCAAGTACGCCGGCCGCTCGCGCACGCTCTCGGACGAGGAGATCACCGCCGAGCTGGCGAGTGGGAAGCCTTTTACGATCCGTCTGCGCGTTCCGCACAACACGTCCACTACGTTTCGGGATGAACTCCGCGGTGACATCACCTTCGATCACGCGAACGTCGACGATCAGGTTCTGCTCAAGTCCGACGGCTTTCCGACCTATCATCTCGCGAACGTTGT
>CAXTJC010000250.1:0-5486 GCA_964244225.1 uncultured Acidobacteriaceae bacterium | reverse complement strand
GCGGTGCTCGGAATGGAAGAAAGAAAAGCAAAGGACTTGTTCAGAGTCTCCCTAAGCCGTTGTCCATCCTTGCGGCATGTCCGTTTTCCTTGAGAGAAAATGGCACAGGCGGAAGTGGCCTGCTGTACACCTTCAGGAAAATAGCTTTAGACTCCGGGCATGCGAGCGGGCTGGATGGGAGCGGTTTTGCTGGGGGCATACTGTGCCGGGGCGCAGCAAACGGCTTCGGCCCGGGATAGTGGGGGATTGCAGCGGCAGATTGAGGCCATGGTGGCGGAGCCGGCGGTGGCGCGGGCGCACTGGGGGGTGATGGTGGCGGGCATGGATGGGGTGCCGCTGGCGCAGGTGAATGCAGGGCAGTTCTTTCAGCCGGCGAGCAATGCGAAGCTGTTTACGACGGCGGCGGCGATGGCGCTGCTGGGGCCGGGGGCGACTGTGGAGACGCGGGTGCAGGGGTATGGGGTTTGGGACGGGGCGGAGACGCTGCGGGGCGATCTGACGCTGGTGGGGAACGGGGACGCGTTTCTTTCCGGGCGGGAGGTGCCGTATGTGGGTCCGGCGGCGCGGGCGGCGCGGAAGATGGCTGCCGGCGTCGCTGCGGGGACAACCTCCGGGGCGAGTGCGGGTACGGAATCAGGGATAGTTGGGGGGACAGCTTCTGGCGTTCTCGCGGGTACGGCTTCTGGCGCCGTTGAGATGGGGAGGCCGGATCCGTTGCGGGGCTTGGCGGCGATGGTGGACCAGATTGTGGCGAGCGGGTTGAAGGTGGTCGATGGCGATGTTGTCGCGTCGAACGTATGGGAGCCGTATCCGCCGGACTGGTCGATTGAGGACGCGACGTGGTACTACGGGGCGCCGGTTTCGGCGATGTCGATCAACGATAACCAGCTGGATGTGGTGGTGACGCCGGGCAGGCAGATGGGCGAGACGCCGAGCGTTGTCATTACGCCGGCTGAACCTGCAACCTACGCGCTCGATGTGTCGGACCTGCGGACGGGGGCGGCGAAGACGGGCAGCCATGTGGGGTGGGAGCTGGCGATGGGGTCGAAGGTGCTGCGGCTGCACGGGTCGATTGCGGTGGATGCGGCGCCGGATGCGGAGGGGATTGCGATCCATGATCCGGCGGAGTTTGCGGCGATGGCGCTGAAGGGGATGCTGGAGGCGCGGGGGGTGAAGGTAAGCGGGACGGCGCGGGTCTCGGATGCGGCACGGACGGATACGGGGGAGTTCACGGAGACGGTGAAGGCGACGGAGACGGCGCTTGAGACGATGTGGCGGGACAATGCCGGGTTTGGGGTGGCGGGCGATCGCTTGTTCACTAGCGGACGAACCGAGAGGGTGCTGGCGACGCGGCGGTCGCCGACGCTGATGGAGGATGTGGTGGTGACGAACAAGTCGAGCCAGAACCTGCATGCGGAGCTGATGCTGGATCGCTTGGGCTATGTGGCGCCGCCACTGCTTTTGCCTGGCGGGAACAACCAGACGGCGCGCGGGGTGGGGGTGGTGCGGGCGTTTCTGACGGTGCGGGTGGGCCTCGATCCGGGGGACTTTGTGTTCTTTGATGGATCGGGGCTGAGCGGGCATGACCTGGTGACGCCGCGGGCGACGGTGAAGCTGCTCGAGTATGCGGCGGGGCAGCCGTGGTTCGCGGGATGGAAGGCGAGCCTGCCGGTGGGCGGTGTGGATGGGTCGTTAGTGAGTCGCTTCGCCAAGGCTCCGCTCCAAGGGAAGGTGTTTGCGAAGACTGGGACGCTGGGGGAGGCGCGGGCGCTGAGCGGGTATGTGGAGTGCCGGAGCGGGCGGACGGTGGCGTTCTCGATTTTCGTCGATGCGCATGCGCCGGGGAGTTCGGCGGACCGGGAGGTGATGGACCGGATGGTGGCGGCGGTGTGGGCGGCGGAGTGAGGCGCAAGGCAGATCCGATCGGGAGCAGGATCGGGAAAGGCAAGGCAGATCCCTTCGGGATCGAAAGCAGGAATGCAAGAAGAACAGTCATTGTGGGATGACAAACAAGAAAGCAGAAAGGACATTCTGATTTAGTCCTGAAAGTAGACCCAAGCTGACCTCATCGGCTGAAGCCATGCCCTTGACGAAGAGTGACGATCTGGCTAGGGGTGAACTGTGCGTGGCCAACATGGGCCGCGGGGAGAGGTTGGTTCTGGTCGCGGGCGATGCGAGAATGGAAGGGATGAGACAGAGGATTGCGGGCGGGGTTTTGGCGCTGGGTTTGGGGCTGATGGGGATGGCGGTGGTGGGTTGCCGGCGGTATCCGCCGCCGGTGCCGCTCGATCAGTTGAACGCGCAACAGGCGGCGGGGCGCATGGTGTTTACGGCGCGGTGCGCGCAGTGCCACTACGAGCGGGTGGACCAGCCGAAGAATGGGCCGAGTTTGGTCAGCCTGTTCAAGAAGCCGGCGCTGCACAGCGGAGCGGCGGCGACGGATGAACGGGTGAGCTCGACGATCGTGAACGGGCACGGGCTGATGCCGGCTATGGGCGCGCAGGTAGACGATCAGCAGGTGCAGGACCTGCTAGCGTATCTGCACACGGTGTAAGAGGTTCTGAGAACTGAGAAGCAGAACAGGAAATACAAGACGGGAATACAAAACAAAGGACGTAAAACAAGGACAGGGTTGTGCGGAGTTTTGGGATGGCGGAGGAGTTGCCGGCGGTTGCGGAAGGACGGGCGGTGGCGCCGAAGGGTGTGCTGCTGCCGGGAGTGGCTGGGATTGCGATGTTTCTGCTAGTGCTGGCGCTGCTGAATACGTTCGCGGCGCTGAAGGGGGTGTACGGCGCGGGTGGCGGGCGCTATGGGGTGCTGGGGGTGTGCACGCTGCTGGTGGTGGGGATCTTCGGGCTGTTGCGCATGCGGCGGTGGGGATGGGCGATTACGACGGCGGGTGCGCTGTTGCTGGCGATTGGGTACATGTTTCTGTTTACGCGGACGCATGCGGGGCCGTTTGCGGTGCAGTCGCTGTTTGGGATGGTGTTTTTTTTGTATCTGGTGCGGCCTGAGGTGCGGGATCGGCTGCGGTGAGCGGAGGGTGTTGTACGTTGTTCGTGCTCCGATGTACGTTTCACGAGAGGCATTTCAAGGGTGATCGACCGTTGGAGTTGAGCGGAAGGCAGCGCGTAACGGAGAACGAACAACGGAGAATGTGTTACCCGGACGTACAATCTTGGAATGACTCCTCCCGCGATGGCCGAGCTGGTGCAGATCGATGTGTCGCCGCGCAGGCCGGTGCGAAAGCCGGAGTGGCTGAAGGCGCGGGCGCCGATGGGGGAGACGTTTCACGCGTTGAAGAAGCTGGCGCGTGAGCTGAATCTGCACACGGTGTGCGAGAGCGCGCAGTGCCCGAATATTGGCGAGTGCTGGAACCACAAGACGGCGACGTTCATGATGCTCGGCAACCTGTGCACGCGGCGGTGTGGGTTTTGCGCGGTGCCCAAGGGCAAGCCGGAGCCGATTGACCATGAAGAGCCGGCGCGGGTGGCGTATGCGGTGGCGCAGCTGGGGATTGCGCACGCGGTGATTACGAGTGTGAATCGGGACGACGACAACCTGGGCGCGGCGCGGGCGTTTGTGAGTGTGATCCGAGAGATTCGACAGCAGGCTCCGGGGTGCCAGGTGGAGGTGTTGACGCCGGACTTCCAGGGTGTGGATGAGGCGCTGCGGATGGTGGTGGAGGCCGCGCCGGAGATTTTGAACCACAACATCGAGACGGTGCCGCGGCTGTATCGGGTGGCGAAGAGCGGCGGGCGGTATGAGCGGTCGCTGGGGTTTCTGGCGGGTGCGAAGCGGCATGCGGCGGCGATGGGGCGGGAGATTGTGACCAAGACAGGCATTATTGTTGGGATGGGCGAAGAGATGCATGAGCTGCTGGCGGTGTTTCGCGATTTGGCCGAGCGGAAGGTCGACATTCTGACGGTGGGGCAGTATCTGCGGCCGAGCCGGGATCATCTGCCGATGGCGCGGTTCTATACGCCGGAGGAGTTTGCGTTTCTGAAGCATGAGGCGCTGGGGATGGGGTTTCGGCACGTGGAGTCCGGGCCGCTGGTGCGGTCGAGTTATCACGCGCATGAGCAGGCGGAGTCGACGGGGCTGAAGTAGGCGGGTTGTATGTGCTGCGGTGTGCGTTGTGCGTTTTACGTGCTCCGTTGGAAGAGCGTGGTCGTGAGTTATGACCTGATTGGCGGAGGTAGGATGCTGCGATGGCGCGGGCTAGGAATACTTGTGGTGGGCGTGGCGGCTTTGGCGCAGGCCAAGGTAAAGAAGGCGCCGGCGGATGAGGTGCGGGTGGAGGGCACGCATCTGGAGCAGACATCGCGGTGCAACAAGGGTGGGGCGATCCGGGTGCTGGCGAGCGACAGCCATCTATTGATCGCAGGCGACTGTACGGATGTGATTATTGCCGGCGAGCGGAACTGGATTCAGGTGGAGCATGCGGGGACGATCCGGATGCTTGGCGGTTTGAATACGGTGCTGTACCAGGATTCGCGCACGCAGGTTGACGATCGCGCACGCGGCAATTCGGTTGCGCCGAAGTGGCCGCAGTAACGCCGGGCCGCATGACGGGCTGTGTGAGAAACGGGTAAAATCGGCGGTGGCGCATCGGCGCCTGAGGATTGACACAGATGGCCTCTGCGATGGCGAGTATTGTGGCGTTGAAGGATGTACATAGCGAGTTGAAGTCGCGCATGGAGAAGTCGGTGGACGACTTTCGGGCAAATCTCGCGTCAACGCGAACGGGCCGGGCCAACGTACATATGCTGGACCAGGTGAAGGTGGACTACTACGGGACGGACACGCCGGTGTCGCAGATGGGACAGATTTCGACACCCGAGCCGACGCTGATTCTGGTTTCGCCGTATGACATGGCGATGGTGGGCGCGATCGAAAAGGCGATCCGGACGTCGGGCACGGGACTGAACCCGATGACGGACGGCAAGGTAGTGCGGGTGCCGATTCCGGCGATGACGGAGGAGCGACGCAAGGATGTGGTCAAGCAGCTGAACAAGACGCTCGAGGATCATAAGACGGCGATTCGGAATATTCGGCGGGATGGGAACGAGCAGATCAAGAAGGCGGCGAAGGACAAGCTGATCTCGGCCGATGATGAGAAGCGCGCGAGCGACGAGGTGCAGCAGCTGACGGATGCGGAGATCAAGCGCATCGAGGAGCTGTTCCGGTCGAAGGAGAAGGAAGTGCTGACCGTGTGAGTGCTTCGCGGACGGCGAAAGGCGCCTGCGGCGCTGATGTGAGAGGGCTGGGCCGTGGTGGCCTGGCCCTTTGTTGTTGGCGTTGCTTGAGTGAACGATAAGGGTTATAGCAGCTCGATGAACTCATCGACCGTCATGCCTGCTGACCGGATGAGACCTCGGAGAGTGCCCAAGGCTATCTCACGATGTTGTGGGATGGCCAGGTTCGCTTTAAGGACATTCTGATTCAATTCTGGAACTATGACCAAGCTGACCTCAGCGGCTAAA
>CAXTJC010000249.1:0-5510 GCA_964244225.1 uncultured Acidobacteriaceae bacterium | reverse complement strand
GGAGCTGCTGGCGCGGCTGCGCAACCTGCTGAAGCGGCACTCGCCCACGGCAACTGAGACGACGCGTCTGCGGGTGCTGGACCTGGAGCTGAACCTGCTTCGCCGGGAGGCCAGCCGCGGCGACGAGCGGCTGCAGCTGACGCAGCAGGAGTTCATTCTGCTCGAGTATCTGTGCCGCAACGCCGGCCGGGTGGTGACGCGATCCATGATTCTCGATCAGGTGTGGGGGATGCGCATTCAGCCTGATACGAACGTGGTGGACGTGCATATCTACCGGCTGCGCGGCAAGGTGGACACGCAGGGGCGCGAGCCTTTGATTAGGACATTACGAGGTGTTGGCTATGTGCTCAAAGACAAATAGCGAGCCGATGCGAAGCGCGGCCTGGCGTATCTCACTGTGGGCGACGCTGGCGTTTGCGTTTGGAACCACGCTGGTGTTTGTGTTTCTGCACCACTTTGTCGCCGACGACATACAGCGGCGCAGCGATGCGTGGCTTTCGGGCGAGGTGGAGGTGCTGGGCGATGTCGCCGAGCGAACGCCGAAGGACCGGCTGTACGGCCGGGTGGTCGGAGAGGTGGCCGAACTGGCAAGCCGAGAGGTGCCGAACAAGCTGCGATCCAGCGCGACCGAGAGCGACTCGGTCTTCTTTCTGCAGACGGGGAGTAACGGCTCGATGCAGCTCTGGGTGGGCACGGGCGACGGCGCGGCGGCGCTGGCCGCGATCCAGAGGACGAAGCTGGAGTTTGACCGGCCGTCAGACATCCGGGTGCAGGGCGCGGCGATTCCGTTTCGCGTGGCTTCGGTGCGGGTGCCGGACGGCAGCATTCTCTATCTCGGGCTTTCGGAGCGGGATGAGTTTCGGGTTCTGCGGGCGCTTCGAGTCCGCTTTCTGCTGCTGGGATTTGTGATTGTGCTGTTTGGATTTGCGATCGTCTTTGTGGTGACGCGGCGCATGCTGGGGCATGTGCGCAGCATTACCGAGGCGGCCTCGCGGATTGGGAAGTCGGACCTGAGCAGCCGCGTGCCGAGCATAGCGCGACGGGACGAGATCGGACATCTCTCGGTGACGTTGAACCGCATGCTGGATCGTATCGAGAGCTCGATGCACCAGCTGCACACGATCACGGACTCTCTGGCGCACGACCTGCGGAGTCCGCTGACGGCGATTCGGGGGAAGCTCGAGATTTTTCTTTCGACCGGCGTCCGCAGCGATCAGGCGGAGCCTCTGGTCTCCGCGATCGATGAGCTCGACCGGCTGACGGACTTTCTGAACTCCTCGCTCGACGTTGCGGAGGCGCAGGCCGATGCGCTGCGCATGCACCTGACGGAGATCGACCTCGATGAACTGCTGCGAACGATGATCGATCTCTATGAGCCGTCGATGGCGGATGCGGGGCTGCAGGTGAAGCTGCGAAGCGGCGGTCTGCTGGAGGTGAGCGTGGACGCTTCACTGATTCATCGCATGGTGGCGAATCTTCTGGATAACGAACTGAAGCATTTGCCGCCAGCGAGTGTGGTGACCATTCATCTGCGCGACGAGGGCGAGGAGGCGGTGCTGATCGTGGAGGATGATGGACACGGGTTCTCTCCGGAGATCGCAGCGCACCTGTTTGAGCGGCGGGTGAAGGGGAAGGCCTCGACCGGGCGGGGACTGGGGCTGGCATTTGTGGAGGCGGTGGTTCGGGCGCACGGGGGAACGATCACTGCGGCGAACCGCGACGAGGGCGGGGCGCGGCTGGAGCTGCGGCTGCCGCTGGCTCGCGCGATGCAGAAGGTTTTGGTGACAGCGGGGAGTGCCGGCGCGAGCTGATGGAGGTCTCTCGAAACCTGTTTGGGTGCGGTGGATGCTTGGTGAGTGAAAGCCAAAGCATGCGAGAGCAAAGACGGTCTCTCCGCTACGACGCGCGATGAGACCGCTTGTCTCCGGTCGAGATGACGGTTTTTTTGGATTAGCGGACAGTTTCAGGAGAGCGCGATGAGCTTCAGCGTGGGGAAGGTGGCTGTGGCTTCGGTGAGGAGGATGGCGGCGGCGAGCGCGAGGAAGAGCTTGCGGTAGCGGGTTTCGAAGGCGTCGGCGAAGACGCCGCCGATGAAGGTGAGGAGGAAGGGGATCGACCAGAGCCAGGGGGCCATGAAGGACTGTGTGGGGAGCAGGAAGAGGAGGGGGAGGCCGACGAGCAGCGGGGCGGTGTTGCCGAAGTAGCGGCTGCGGCGGACGCCGACCCAGAGGATGAGGGCGAGCGCGAAGGCGAGGGTGACTGGGGCGTTGAAGATGTTGGCGAAGAGCTGGCGGGCGCCGAAGGTGGAGAACCAGAAGCGCGCGCTGCCGCCGGTGAAGACGTAGATGAAGGCGGCGGGGCGGAAGGCGAAGAAGCCGAAGACGATACACAGGGCGCCGATTGCGGCATAGATCAGGATCTGCATGACGGCGGAGCGGCGGCGCTCCGCAAGGTAGAGCATGAGGGCGAGCGAGGCGACGAAGCCGACCATGGCGGCGAGCAGATGGGCGGCGGCGGTGAGGCCGAAGGCGATGGTGAGCAGGAGGATGCGCGGACGCCACCGGCGGCGGGGGCCGTGCATGGCGTGGGCGACGCCGATGGCGGTGTAGGTGAGGCCGAAGAGTCCCCACATGGCGAGGACGTCATTGTTGGGCGTGACGGCGGAGGCGATGACGGCGGGGGAGAGGACGTAGAGCGCGAGGGTAAAGGCGCCGCCCTCATTGCCGAAGAGGCGTCGGGTGACCCACCAGAGGCCGGCTCCGAGCCAGGCGGCGAAGAGGATGAAGGGGAGGTGGATCAGGAGTTTGAGCGAGGAGAGCTGGAGGTGGGCCTCCCAGGTGGAGCCGTTGAGGGAGGAGCCGGTGTAGAGGCGGTTGGCGGGGGAGCGGAGTTTATCTGACGCGAGCAGGAGGAGGCGCTGGGCGGTGAGGGGAAAGCCGGCGAGGCGGTAGGCGAAGGTGCCGTCGCCCGAGAGATTACCGCAGGTCGTGAAGTAGCCGGCGAGCGGCGAAGGACGCTCCCACATCTCACGGCCACAGCGGGCGTAGCGGAAGTCGGTGGGGGAGAGCTGCTGGCGGCTGACGACGAAGAGGCACTCGCCAAGGAAGAGCAGAAGAAGGAGGCCGGCGAGCTGCTGGGGGCGGCCCAGTTTAAATCGGGGAAGCTTCATTGGGGCGGGGTTGGACTCCGTACAGCGGGTGATCAGGTTGAATTCGGAGCTGGCAAACGGCCTACCCCAGGGCTAAAGCCCTCATTTCTGCGCTTCGCGATACCGAGGCTGAAGCCTCGGCCTACCTGCAAGCAACGGCAGTCCGGCAGCAGGGAGAGAGCAAAAGCTATTCGTCGCGGCGCTGTTTGAAGCCTGTTTTGAAAGTGTATCGTGAGGCTATGGAGTCCCTTTCGTTTACCCCGGGCCGCGCCTTTCTCTCATCGAACTCGACGACGGTTCCGTGGACGGTGGTGTTTGAGGATGAGGGGGTGGCGGGGTACTTCTATGCGTGCGACCGGTCGCAGGAGACGCAGGAGAACAGCATCCTAGACGCGATGCTGATCTATAACGTGAGTGCGTTGAATGAGGCGGAGCGGGAGCGGCTGGCGACGGTGGAGTGGTCGCGCGACGGGTTCCAGGCGGTGCTGTATCTGGATGGGACGGCGCAGGCGATGGTGGACTTCAGGAAGCGGGTGAGTTTCTGCAGGACGGACTTTCCGAATTTTCTGGAGGAGCAGGGCGCGGTGTGGCAGCGGACGACACATGCGTGGGATGAGGCGGCGCTGCAGGGGTTTGAGTCGGCGCTGTATGCCTGACCTGGCTGGTGATCCGGGGCGGCGAAAGGGTAGACGAAGACGAGTTGGTCTGAACGCTTTACGTCCCACCCATGGCGATGGGACCGCCATGGATGGGGCACCCTGGAGTACGTGGCGAGATGACACCTCTCTGTTGAGAGGGTTGCTGTTTTAGACTGGCGCTATGCGGATGCTGCTGCTCTTGTTTTTGTTCGGGCCGGTGGCGATGGTTGCGGAACGGCCTTCGTATGGCGCGGCGAAAAAGCCTGCTTCGGCCGCGATCGATCGCGATTTGATGGACGTCAGCGTGGACCGGCTGCATGGGCTGTATCGGGAGCATCGCTACAGCGTGGCGCAGGTGGTGCAGTGGCATCTGGACCGAGTTGCGCGGTACAACGGCGTGTATCGCGCGGTGCAGACGATCGCCGCGCAGGCTGCACTGGCCGAGGCGGCGCGCGAGGATGCGGAGGCGAAGCAGGCGGGCTTTCGCCCGGGGCCGCTGTGGGGTGTGCCGATCGTGGTGAAGGCGAACACCAGCGTTGCGGGTCTGGTGACGACGGACGGGTGGGCCGGGTACATGCTGCCGGGTCACGAGCTGGTGGCGCCGCGGGATGCGACCATCGTCGCCAGGCTGCGCAAGGCGGGCGCGGTGCTGATCGGGGTGACGAACATGCCCGACTTTGCCGCGAGTGACACGACGCGATCGACGGCGTTTGGCCGCACAGGGAATGCGTATGATGTGCGGTTCTCGCCGGGCGGATCGTCGGGCGGGACGGTGACGGCGGTGACCGCGAATCTTGCCGTGCTGGGCAATGGAACCGACACCGGCAACTCGATCCGGATGCCGGTGGCGACCAGCAACCTGGTGGGCATCTTTCCGACGCGCGGCCTGGTGAGTATCGCGGGCATCGCGCCGCTCGATTGGCTACTGGACAATACGGGGCCGATCGCGCGCAGCGTGGCCGATGCTGCCGTCGCGCTGACGGTGATGGCGGGGGAGGATGCGCTCGATGCGGCGACGGCAGGCTCCGCGGGCAAGGCGCAGCCCGGTCCGTACACGAACTATCTGAAGGCGGGGGCGCTGCGAGGCAAGCGCTTCGCCGTGCCCGCGTTTATTCTCGATGGCGAGACCTCGGCGTTTCAGGGAGTGTGCGCGAGTGCCACGGCGGAGCAGTTCGACAAGGCGGTGAAGGAGGCGAGGACGCCGCTGAAGCCGGAGACGCGCGCGACGTTTTTGCGGGCTGTCGACGAGGTTCGCGCGGCGGGGGCTACAGTGCTGATCGATCCGGCGATTCTGCCGGACAGCTTCGCTATCGAGGCCTCGCACATCTGTACGCTGCCCTACGTTCGTGAGGGTACGGAGGCGTTTCTGGCCGGTTTCGGGCCTGCCGAGTACCGGTCAGCGGCGGAGTACGAGCGGGCCACCGGAAAGCCGCTGCCGTCTGTCATCGTGGGCGGTGAGAGATCGGGCGCAATGCAGGCTAAGAGCGTTCGGCAGGTCAAGCTCGAGAGCGATCCTGAGGCGGAGGCGAACTTTCTTGGGCCGCGCCGCAAGCTGCTTGCGCTGTATGAGGCGGAGATGGATCGGCTGCATCTGGATGGCTTTCTGTATCCTGCCGCGCAGATGCCACCGCCTGACGAGACGATGCCGCAGGATGGCGGTGTGACGGGCGGGCCGCACAGCGATACGGGATGGGTGAATATGCTGGGTGTGCCGGCGATCAGTT
>CAXTJC010000248.1:0-5544 GCA_964244225.1 uncultured Acidobacteriaceae bacterium | reverse complement strand
CTGCTCGCAGAGATCGAAGTTCTTCCGGACAAGATGCCCTAACGGCGCTCCTCCCTCTATAAACTTTCAACGCAATCCGGCAAGCCCGGCCCATGGGTAACTCAAACGTATGTTTCGCACTGTCCAGCAGACCGTTGTTGCACATCTTCAAAGCATCCTCCGGCAGCAGTTCGAGCTCGAAGGCCAGCCGATTGTTATAGAGCAGCCGCCGTCGATCGCTCTCGGAGAGCTGGCAACGCCGCTTGCCTTTGAGCTGGCCAAGCGCCTACGCAAGGCTCCTCGTGTGATCGCGCAGACAGTGGCGGAGGCGCTTCGCGCGGAGATGCTGGCAGGAGATCTGCCGGAGCTGGCATCGGTCGAGATGGCAGGTGCCGGCTACCTGAACTTTAAGTTCACGCGCGCCGCCCTGGTGCGCGCGATGGCCGAGGATCGTCACGCCGATATCGGCGGCCCGGGCTTTCGGCTGGTCGAGCACACCAGCATCAATCCCAACAAAGCCGCCCACATCGGGCATCTGCGCAACGCCATTCTTGGCGATACCTTCCAGCGCCTGCTGCGTCCGGATGCCTTCAAGAGCGGCTACCAGGTTGGCGTGCAGAACTACATTGACAACACCGGCGTACAGGTCGCGGACGTCGTGGTCGGCTTCGTGCACCTGGAGCAGATGAGCCTGTCTCGCGTGCGTGAGCTGGTAACGGAGTTGATCGAGAGCAATCGGCGCATCGATTTCTACTGCTGGGATCTGTATGCGCGGGTCTCGCAGTGGTACACGGCCGATCCGGAGCAGATCGCGCCGCGCAAGGCGATTCGCCTGGCAACCCTGCACGCGCTCGAAGAAGGTGGAAACGAGATCGCCGAGATCGCCGATCTGATCGCGACCTCCGTGCTGCGGCGGCACCTCGAGACCATGGAGCGGCTCGGCATCGCCTACGACTTTCTGCCACGCGAGAGCGAGATTCTCTCGCTGCACTTCTGGGAGGCGGCACGGCTGCTGATGCTTGAGAAAGGCGTTCTCTATCTCGAGACCGAGGGCAAGAACAAGGGCTGCTATGTCATGCGCCGTGCCGGCACCGCTGCCGACGAGGCTGGCGAGACGGCCGGGCCCGATGAGGAGGCCAAGGTCATCGTCCGCTCGAACGGAACCGTGACCTATGTGGGTAAGGACATCGCCTATCACCTGTGGAAGTTCAATCTGCTGCCGAACAAGGACTTCGGCTACCGGCAGTTTCACCAGTACCCGACCCATACCTGCTGGATCTCCGCCGTCGCCGGCGAGGACCCGCACCCAAGCTTCGGGCACGCGGACGCGATCTACAACGTGATCGATTCGCGGCAGAATGATCCGCAGAATAACGTGGTGCAGGCGCTGCGCGGCATGGGGTACACCGCAGCCGCCGACCGCTACACCCACTTCAGCTACGAGATGGTCGCGCTGACGCCCCGCTGCGCGATGGATATGGGCTACACGGTCAGCGAGGAGGATCAGAAAAAGTCCTACCTCGAAGTGAGCGGGCGCAAGGGCTTTGGAGTCAAGGCGGACGACCTGATCGATCGGCTGATTGCCGCGGCGCTGGCCGAGGTCGATGACCGCCATCCGGAGATCGCCGCCGGCGAACGGGCCGCGATCGCGCGGCAGATCGCCGTGGGTGCGCTGCGCTTCTTCATGCTGCGCTTCACTCGCAATACCGTCATCGCCTTTGACTTTCGCGATGCGCTCAGCTTTGAAGGCGAGACCGGCCCCTATATCCAGTACGCCGTGGTGCGGGCGGCAAACATCCTGCGCAAGGCCGGTACCGATCCTGAGCAGGCGCAACGGGCTCTCGTCGAACTCCCAGCGGATCGGCTCGCTTCGTTCCTGGAGTCGGAGGAGGAGACAAGCCTATGGGAGACATGGCTGCTGACCTCACGCCTGACCACTGTGATCGAACAGGCTATCGCCATGTCCGAGCCGGCCCATCTGGCGCGCTTTGCCTTCCAGCTCGCGCAGCAGTTCAACACCTTCTATCACCGCCATCACGTTCTGAACGAGACGGACCCGGACCGCCGCGTTCTGCTGCTGGCGACGGCGGCGATCGCGCAGCGTGAGCTGACACGAACGTTGGGGTTGCTGGGGATCGAGGTTCCGCCTGTGATGTAGACCGGCAGCAAGACCTGTTTGCCGTACGCAAACGGATGCCCTGAACTGACAACGCTCCGCTTCAGCTGACACTCATACCTTTGAGTGTTTGAAGGAGTGAGTGATGAGCATCTTTGGTTCAGACGAGCAGAAGCAAGGTCCCCTCAGCGGACAAAAAATCGCGATTCTGGCAACGGAAGGCTTTGAAGAAGCTGAGCTTATCAAGCCTAAGAAGGCGCTTGAGGACGCGGGAGCCACGGTTCATGTGATCGCGCCTGAGGCGGGTATCAAGTCCGGCGAGATCCGGGCATGGGACATGACGGACTGGGGCAAGAAGGTCGATGTCGATGTGAAATTGAGTGAGGCAAATGCGGCGAGCTACTCGGCCCTTGTGCTGCCGGGCGGCGCCATGAACCCTGACAAGCTGCGCATGATTCCCGAGGCGGTCGCGTTTGCGAAGAGCTTTATCGACGCCGGCAAGCCGGTCGGCGCAATCTGCCATGCCTCCTGGACTTTAATCGAAGCCGGTGTGGTCCGGGGCCGGACAATGACATCGTGGCCTTCCCTGCGGACAGACCTGCGTAACGCAGGGGCGAACTGGGTGGATCGCGAGGTTGTGGAGGACGGCAACCTGATCACGAGCCGGAACCCCGACGATATTCCCGCGTTCAATCAGAAGCTGATCGAGGTGTTCTCGCACAGTACGCAGACGGTCGCGTAGAGATCAACCAAGCAGGAAGAGGCCGCACAGAGCTTGTGCGGCCTCTTTTCTTTCTAAGCGGAGTGAAGGCCAGTAGCCCATTCCACGATGGAGCGCACCGCGATACCGGTCGGGCCTTTGGCGCTCCAGCTCTTGGCATCGTCATCCCAGGCACCGCCAGCGATATCCAGATGAATCCACGGAGTATCGCCGACGAACTCCTTCAGGAACATAGCGGCTGAGATAGCGCCGCCCCAGCGGGTGCCGCCGGTATTCATAATGTCGGCGATCTTGCTCTTGATCTGCTCGCGGTAGTCCTCGGTGCAGGGAAGCCGCCAGAACTGCTCGCCGGCGCGACGCATGGCGTCCTGAAAGTGCCCGGCCTCACTGTCGCTGTTTGAGAACAGGCCGGCGTTCAGAATGCCCAGAGCGACGACGCACGCGCCCGTCAGCGTGGCGGCATTGATGAGGTGTGTGCAGCCGAGCGTCTTCGCGTAGTGAAGCCCATCGGCCAGAACCAGCCGGCCTTCGGCATCCGTGTTGATGATCTCGATGGTCTTACCGCTCATCGCCGTCACGACATCGCCCGGCTTGTAGGCGCGGCCATCCGGCATGTTCTCCGCCGAGCAGATGACGCCGATGACCTTGATCGCCGGCTTAAGCTCGGCGATGGCGCGCATGGCCCCGATCATGGCCGCGGCCCCGGCCATGTCGTACTTCATCTTCTCCATGCCGTCGGCGGGCTTGATGGAGATGCCGCCGGTATCGAAGGTGATGCCCTTTCCCACCAGACCGAGAACCGGCGAGTCCGCCGCCGGCGTAGTCGCGGGCTCGTAGGTCATCGTGATCAGCGCGGGCGGCTGTTCGGAGCCCTGTGCAACCGCGAGGAACGCGCCCATCTTGAGCTCCCGCAGCTTGTCGGTCGAGTGCACCTCGCAGCGCAGCCCTACCTCGGCGCACATGGCCGCGGTGAGGGTTGCCAACTCGGTCGGCGTCAGAACGTTGCCGGGTTCATTTACCAGCGACCGTGCGAAGTTCTGCGCCTGCGCGACGATCAGCCCCTCACGCAGTCCGTCTTCCATCTCGGTGCGGGTAGAGCGCTCAGAGCTGCGCGCCAGTATGGAGACCGAGCGGACCATCTTATCTTTGCGATCACTCTTGTAGGTGTCATAGTCCGGATCGGCGAGCGCAAGCCCTTCGGCGATTGCGCGCATGGTGGCCTCGCACGGAAGTTCGTCGAGGCTCTCATCGCTGAGCGACCGGTCTTCGGGGAAGGCGACTGCCATCTCCCGGATGCCGCGCGGCTTGGCCGCCCGAAGCGCACTGCCCGCGCCCTTTCTGGCCTGCGCCGGTGTCAGGCTCTTTGCCTTGCCGAGCCCGACGACTAGAAGCCGCTCGGCGCGAACGTTGGCCGGCGCGTGCAGCAGAAGCGTTTCACCCAGCGCCGCTTTAAACTCGCCGGTTGCCAGCACGCGTGAGGCCGCATTGGTGAGCGCGTCCGACGTTGTGAGCAGCACTGGATGCGCCTCGGCAGCCTCGCCCGTCGCAATATCGACCGCAAAGACTGCAAGCAGTGGCGTCTGAAAGGAGGCTGCATCCTGAACCAAGAGCGTGATGTCCATAGACCTTCATCCTACAGCGCGCTCGCATGTGAAAGATGGTTTGGATGGCGCGTAGGCGAATGGCTTTTAGCGTCTTTGACTTCGTGCGATTGCGGCGCGCGCCTCGCTGTCGGCCTCGCGTTTTCGCTCGGTCTCGCGCTTGTCCCAGTCCTGCTTTCCCTTAGCAACGGCGAGCTCGCATTTGACCCGGCCATTTTTAAAGTAGAGCCGAACCGGAATCAGCGTGAAGCCTTTCTGGCGCACCAGGCCATCGAGCTTGCGGATCTCGGTCCCGTGCAGCAGCAGCTTGCGTGTGCGCAGGGCGTCATGATTCATTGCGTTGCCGTGCGAGAACGGGCCGATGTGCGCGTTAAGTAGAAAGCATTCGCCATCCTTAAGCAGGCCGTAGGCGTCCTTCAGGTTGGCTTTGCCCTCGCGAATCGATTTAACCTCTGTGCCGCGAAGCGCGACGCCCGCCTCGAAGCGGTCAGTCAGAAAGTAGTTATACGCGGCGGAGCGGTTGAAGGAGGCATCGCGCCGGCCCGCGGCAACAGGATCGCGATCCTTCTCATTCGGAGCCGGTTTTGCGGAAGCGGACTGCGTCGGATTGGAGAGGGATCGCGACATGGGACCCTCTACTTTAACACGGATCGTCTGAACACCGATCGTCGCTAACACGGATCGTCGGGGCAGGCACTCCCCCGAAAGAGTGACGTCCCGCACTTTCCCACGCTCACGCAATCAAAGAGCCTTCGTCGAACGAGAGAACTGAAGGCAAAGCGGCGAAGACTCCGCGGCTGAGAGCGGATTTCGCCGGTCAGAGTCGCGGCCGTCGTGTGGGGGTAGGTTGTAACACAGTGAATGCTATACTCACGCGGAGCGCACGGAGGTTGGTCCGTTTCGCGGAGACAAGAACCAGAGCCTGGCGAGGGTTTCCGTCAGAGTCGCCACCCCACGAAATTGAGGAAGTAGATCCGAGCATGGCAAGCAAGCGGAACAGTCTGAGCAGGTCCATGAGCACGGTTCCGCTGCTGGCCTTTCTTTCTTTTCTAGGCTGTTTCAATGGCGCAGCACAGGCGCAGTCGGCCGGTACGTGGAACAAGCGCGGCCAGACCGCGGAGGTTCGC
>CAXTJC010000247.1:0-5552 GCA_964244225.1 uncultured Acidobacteriaceae bacterium | reverse complement strand
GCAGCGAGGCCTTCCTCGCCACCAAAACCAAGGAGCGCTCGCGCGAGGGCTCGCTGCGCATGATTGAGAAATCCCTCAAGCTGCTCAACACCGACCACGTCGATCTCTGGCAGCTGCACGACATCGGCCTGCCCGAAGATGTCGACGCCGTCTTCGCCAAGGGCGGCGCCATGGAAGCCCTCATCGAGATGCACGAGCAGAAGGTCGTCCGCAACCTCGGCGTCACCGGCCACTATCGCCCCGAGGCCCTCATCGACACCGTCAACCGCTACCCCTTTGATTGCATCCTCATGGCCATGAACGCCGCCGACTCGCACATCCACTCCTTCACCGACAAGCTGCTCCCGCTCGTGGTTGAAAAGCAGATGGGCATCATCGGCATGAAGGTCCCCTCGCGCGGCCGTCTGCTCACCAGCTGGACTCCGCCGTCGCTCGACGCGCAGCGCCACTCCTGGGAGGGCTCCGCCATCGCCACCCGCCCGGGCGTCATGACCATGCGCGACGCCATGCACTTCACCCTCACGCACCCGGTCTCGACCGTCATCATCGGCGTCGACAACCTCGCGCAGCTCGAAGAAAACGTCAAAATCGCCCACGAGTTCACGCCGCTCTCGCACACCCAGATGGCCACCCTCAACGCGGCCGCCGCCCCAGTCGCCGAGCAGTCCCTCTTCTTCCGCTTCACCGACCGCAGCAAGGGCTAAGCCGTACGAATGTGTTGAGTCATTAGTTCGCTTTACAAACTTGTCGTCCAGACCTTGAGCCTGCCGTAGGGGACGCACCTGCTTCTCGCCTTTGCTTTTCTTGCTTGTCATTCTGAGCGCAGCGAAGAATCCCCGTACTTGCCTTTACGACGGATCGAAGCGACGTAAACCCGCTTCCCGCCTTTGCTTTTCTTACTTCCATTTCGAGCAACGCGAGAAACCTGCTTTTCGCTCGAACCGATCGATACTTCTTAAACTTGATCACACCTTCGATCACAGTGCAGGGCACTGATCCTCACCGCACCATCGCCAGCAGCTCATGCGGATACCCCAGCCGGATCGCGCTCGCCTGATCCAGCCGTCGTATCTGCTCTATCCCAAGAGCCACCTCCGTCATACCAATATTCCTAATTAGGTGCGCTGCCGTCCGAGCACCCAGGATCGGGATCACCCCCTTCGCCGCCACCCACGCCAAAGCCACCTTCGCAGGATCGATTCCCAACTCCTTTGTGATCGCGCCCACTGCCGCGAGCACCGGCTCCAGCTCAACCTCAGGCGGGATTGGCGGCCGCATTCGTCCCACCACTCCCGGGCCGCCACTCGCGTCCCGTCCGGACAGCGCCCCGCCGGCCAGAGCTGAGTACGCCATCACACCGAAGCCGGCATCCCGCGCCAACGGCAGAATCTCCCGCTCAATCCCACGCTGCAACAGGCTGTACTCCACTTCGATCGCTGCCAGCGGAGCCCCTCCGCGCAGCTCGGCCAGTGTTGCCGCCTGCGCCATGCGCCAGGCCGGAAAGTTCGATAAGCCTGCATAGATGATCTTGCCCGCGCGCACGAGATCATCGAGGCCGCGCATGATCTCTTCAACCGGCGTCACGCCGTCGTCGAGGTGCACGAAGTAGAGATCGATGCGATCGGTTCGCAGCCGTCGCAGGCTGCCCTCGACTGATTGCACCATCGCCTTACGATGACTGCCGACGCGTCCAAACGACGCGCTTTGCGTTGTCGATCGGCCGTACTTCGACACCAGCATCACATCCTCTCTTCGCCCTCCGAGAAACTCCCCGATCATCTCTTCGGACCGGCCGCCCTGGTACGCCTCGGCCGCGTCGATCAGGTTACCTCCGGCATCGAGGTATGCTCCCAGCACGGCCTGCGCCTGCGCCTCATTGATCCTGCCATCCTCTGTGGCGCCTAACATGCCAGTCCCTAAAGCGATCTCTGAGATCCTCATACCCGTTCTGCCAAACGCCGTGTAGCGCATCGTATCCGCCTCGTGACTTAGCCTAGAGGCGGAGCGAACGAATGAGAAGAACGCACAAAATCATTAGCAACGGACGTGAAAGTAACTCACCCGCGGACGCACCGTCGCAGGAATTCGAGTCTGCCTGCTCGCCAAACCAGGCTGAGCGTGCCTTCGCGCTCCTCGAAGGACGATGGAAGCTGGCTATTCTGTACCATCTCTTCCAAACCGATCCACTCCGCTTCTCCGATCTCGAACGCCTCATTCCCCGAATCTCACAACGCATGCTGTCGCAGCAGCTGCGGGCTCTCGAACGCGATGCCATCCTTCTGCGCACGGTCTACCCTGAGGTGCCCCAGCGCGTCGACTACCGGCTAACGCCATTCGGCCGTGCCCTTCGCCCTATCCTTCACAATCTTCTTGACTGGGCAGCCGAATGTCCCGTCGCGCATGCGACCGGATCATAGAGCCGGATCTTGGAAAACGATAGGACCACAATCTTCGACCGCGCTGAACCGGAAGCGAATCAAACCAACATCAAAGGACAAATGGTCCTCGGTCTTCCAGCGCAATACGCCGAGATCGCCCGCTTCAAGCACCTCACCGAAGTCGCGCTGCCCACGCGGGCACGGGAGCAGCGCTGGCCCATCCGCCTCGATCATTGCTTCAAGCGCATCTGCCTAGACGCCGCCTTCGGAGACGTCTGGTACAACCACCTCCCCCGTCCCGCCGAGCGCAACCTGTCTGGCGAGCCCCTCACCCGCGCCATCGCCTGCGCCGAAGCCATCCTCGCCGGCGGCCTCCCTGTTCTCACCCTGCGCAACGCGGAAAGCCTCCGATACCGCGGCAAGCACGGTCCACGATCGGCGTGTAGCTGAGCGCCTCCGCCTCCAGGCCGCGCAGCGCGATGGCACGTGGCGTAGTTGTCCCCGCGCAGGCGTTACTCTGGAGAAGTGTTCCACCACTGTAGATCTGTCATAAGGGAGACTCTGATCAAGTCCTTTGCTTTTCTTTTTTCCATTCCGAGCAACGCGAGGAGCCTGCTTTCTGTTCGGACCAGCTAAGACACGTCTTTCAAAAGATAAGGTTCTTTGACTCAATCAGGCCTTCCCTATAAGTCATGCAGCCCTGGTTCCATCAGTCCCTTGTAGCCAGGTATCCAACACCGCACTCTAAGCGCAGGTGTGCGAAGACTTTACGAGCAAAGTAGGGGGAGGGGAGACCTAACCTCAGCCTCCTGTGCATCGAAAACTAGGTGCAATCCTGGAAGGAGCATCGCAATGCCTGAAGTCCGTCTGTCCGGAGCCGCTACCCTGAAGCCCGGCGAAAAGAAAGTTGTAAAGGCCGGCGAGTCCGAGATCCTACTCATTCAGCTGGCCGACAAGCTCGTCGCCGTACAGTCCAAATGCCCGCACGCCGGCGCACCGCTCGAGCAGGGAGCGATCTGCAACGATCGCCTCATCTGCCCGTGGCACATGGGTGCCTTCGCTCTGCCCTCCGGAGATCTGCTGGAGCCGCCGCCGCTCGCGGGCCTGGACACCTTCGCGGTCCGCGTCGAGGGAGAGGATGTACTGCTCGACCCTGAGCCGAAGCAGCATAGTCTTCCCGCACCGCATCAGGCGAGCAACTCCCGAACCTTTCTGCTCGTCGGCGCCGGCGCCGCCAGCACGACGGCTGCGATCACCCTGCGCAACCGAGGCTTCGAAGGTCACATCGTCGCCGTCGACCCCATCCCGGACGAACCCATCGACCGCACCCAGCTCTCCAAACAAGCTCTCGCCGGCAAGATGCCGCTTGAGAAGACCCGTCTCGAATCACTCGAGCACTTCGGTGTCGAGCGCATCGTTGCATCTGTAACGCAATTGAGCGCAAATCCGCCGGAGGCGCGACTCAGCAACGGCACGACCATCACCTTCGACGCAGCTCTTGTCGCTACCGGCGGAGTTCCCAAACGGCTCGACATTCCCGGCGCGGATCGCGCCTTCACCCTCCGCCACTCTGCCGATATCAAAGCCATCCTCGACGTCGCTTCCTCCGGCAAACATGCCGTCGTCCTTGGCAGCAGCTTTATCGGTCTGGAAGCCGCTTCAGCCCTCACCCAGAAAGGCCTGCGCGTCACCGTCATCGGGAAAGACAAGAACCTGCCATTTGCAAAGAAGTTCGGCGATCGCGTCGCCAACGCCATCGTCGGCCTGCATGAGAAGAATGGCGTTCAGTTCCGAGTCGATACGGAGACCGTCGCCATCACCAACCAGAGCCTCACTCTTACAACCGGCGGCCAGTCCCAGGAGCAACTCGCCGCCGATCTGGTCCTCTTTGGCGTTGGCGTCTCTCCCGCCCTCTCCTTCGATCACGATCTCCCGCTGGCCAAGCAAGGCGGCGGCATCGCTGTCGACGATACCCTGCGTGCAGCCGATAACGTCTTCGTAGCCGGCGATATCGCCAGCGTCAACGGCACGCGGATCGAGCATTGGCGCCTGGCCGAACAGCACGGTGCCCTCGCCGCCCGCAACATGCTCGGCTTTGGCGAGCACTATGAAAGCACTCCTTTCTTCTGGACCACTCACTTCGGCAAGCGCTTCGGCTATCTGGGCCACGCCAACGAGTGGGACGAGATCGTCTACGACGGTGATGTCGAAGGTCTCACCTTCCTCGCCTTCTACGTGAAGGATGGGAAGGTCGCCGCCGTGCTCTCCTGCGGCCGCGATCACGACACCGCCTCGCTCGCCGAGCCCATGCGCGATTCTCTCTCACTCGCCGATCTGCGAGGCCATCTCGATCCTATGACCTAGAGCGGTATTTGCGTTCATACAAGAGCGTCCTCTCGACCGTAGTGTCCGCGCTGCCAGAGAGCGGCCGGCGAACCTCATCTAAACCTGCGAAAATGAAGACTGTCTCATGCAGCCTCTACCGCCCAACTCGACCATCGCCGTCGCCATGTCCGGCGGCGTGGACTCCTCAGCCGTCGCCGCTCTATTGAAAGAGCAGGGCCACTCACTCGTCGGCCTTACCCTGCAGCTCTGGAACCAGCGTCGACTCTCCGGCCGCGAGGGCATGCCTGAGTCCGTCCAGGGCCGCTGTTGCTCCATTGACGACGTGTATGACGCACGCCGCGTTGCCGACCAGCTCGGCATCCCGTACTACCTCGTCAACCAGCAGCAGCGCTTTGAGACCGACGTCATTCAGCCCTTTGTTGCCGAATACCTGGCCGGCCGCACGCCCATTCCGTGCACCCTCTGCAACAACCACCTCAAGTTCGATCAGCTGCTTACCACCGCCCGCGGCATCGGCGCCACCTATATCGCCACCGGCCACTACGCACGCAACCGCTTCGATGAAGCCAGCGGTCGCTGGATCCTCTCGCGCCCCGCCGATCGCAGCAAAGACCAGACTTATTTTCTGTTCGGTCTGACTCAGGATCAGCTCGCCCACACCCTCTTTCCGCTCGGCGAGATGCAGAAGCCCGTCGTTCGCGAGCTTGCCTCGACCGCGGGTCTCGCCGTTGCCACCAAGCCCGACTCGCAGGAGATCTGCTTCATACCCGGCGGCGACTACTCCGCATTCCTGAGCGCCTACCTTGAGGAGCAGGAGCGCGAGATGCC
>CAXTJC010000246.1:0-5587 GCA_964244225.1 uncultured Acidobacteriaceae bacterium | reverse complement strand
GCGGCCATCGTCAACCGCCTCTTCGCGCAGAAGCGCCCAGACTGGCGCGAGACGCTCGGCTTCTGGGAGAACACCATCGCGCGTCTGCGGCAGAGCAGCACACCGCGCGATCCGCAGCTGCCGCTCGAGATCGGCATGCTGGAGATGATCGGGCCGGTCTGGAAGCGCTCCGGCGGTCCGCTGACCGAGGTCTTCGGCGATAAACCCGAGACCGCGCCAGTTGTGACGATTCTAGGCGGAACCGCCGAGTTCACGCCGCCCGAAGGCCCGCAAGGCATGCAGCTGGCGGATGCTCTGGGCCGGCTCAGCCGCGCGCTTCCGCTCTTTCTGGCGGAGCAGCTGGAGTTTCATACCGCGGCTCGCGTCCGTACTCTCATCCCGCGCGTGACGCAGGGTGGTGCCGGCTTCGTCCTGCGCGGCGGCGAGTGGACAGACAGTGAGGCTATTGAGTCGGCGTTTGAGGCCGAGCTGACGCCGGACTTCATCGTCAAGGCGCACCTGAACGCCATCGGTCAGGAGTGGCTACTGCTGGCAACGGTGCTGCACGCGCAGACCTCCGCCGTCATCGGCCGCGTGCAGGCTGCGTGTCCGCCAGGTCAGCCGGAGCTTGCCGTACTGCCGCTCGCTCGCGATCTGGCCAAGCTGCTCACCAGCAATGGCCTCGCCCTCGAGACGCCGTCACCGCTCTATCTGCTGCCCGAAGGCCCGGCTCTGGCCAACTACATGATTCGTCTTGAGCAGTTGCTCGCCGTTCGCTCGGCGATCGGCACGGGCGACGAGGCGCCGGCGATCGCGGGCGAACGCGACATCCTCGAAGGCACCCTCTTTCTCGCGCTCCAGCAGCCGCAGAGCCCCGCCGTCCGCGCGCTGCTCGCAGCCATGGTGGTTGCAATGCGCCGCATCCGGCCTGAGATCGTCGAGGAGTATGAGGATCGTCTGACCATGCTGCAGCGCGATCGTCCGCTGGGCCAGCCCCTCGATGAGATTGTGCACGATATGGTTACAGATGACTAAAGCAAGTACGTTGTCACACGCTGCAGCCTTCGTCCTCATCGTCTAGCCTTTTTGGTTGTCATCCTGAGCGAAGCGAGCGGATCCCCGCATTTCGCCTTTAACCACGGAGCGGGAGCGACGCATTCTCGGCCGCTACCGCATTTCTCTCTGAAGCTTTACCGCGGGCGCATTCGCCCGTGCCATTTCCTCTCAAGGAAAATGGCCTCCACCGCAGCCGAACAGTGGCACAGCGTCAGGCGAAATGCTTTAACGGGCACACCTCCGAGGACAGCACAGACGCACTTATAGATGCAGGATCCGGTCCGTACCCAGCACCAGCCCAAGCGTGATGATCGCAATTACGATCTCACCCAGCGCGCTGACGATAAAGGGCCGTGCGCCTTGCTTCCCAAGATCTCGCAGGTTGGTTCGCAAACCAACACCAGCGAACGTCAGCAGAAACGCCCATCGGCTCAGATTGCCCAGCACCAGCAGCTGCGGCTTACTGAACCCCAGAGCCGCTATCGCCGGGTTTTTAGAAGCGCCCAGCGTTGCCAGCAGAGAGATCACCAGGAAGCCGAGAACGAACTTCGGGAACTTCGCCCACAGGAAAGCGGACTTGTGCTCCAGCTGCGTTGAGGTGGTTTTGTTGGCGATACCCTTGCGCGCCCATTGCACCGCGTAGCCGAGAACGACAAAGCCGATCATGGCATTGCGGCAGGTCTTCGCCAGCACCGCAAACTTGCCCGCCGCGTCCGAATAGAGCGCGCCGGCAGCCGTCGCCTCCGCTGTATTGTCGACCGCCAGCCCAGCCCACAACCCATAGGCCTGATCCGACATATGCAGGCTGTGTCCGACCAGCGGAAAGGCGACCAGAGATAACGCGCCCAGCGCAAGGATCGCGGCGATAGCGGTTGAGGATTCGCGCTCGTCCGCTTCGATCGTGCCCTGCATCGCGATAATGGCCGAGACGCCGCAGACAGAGCTGCCGACAGCCAGCAGCGTCGTCAGCTTATCGCCCAGGCCAAAGCGCCTGCCCAGCCAGGTCATGAACGCGAGCGAGAGCGCGAGCTCCACGAAAACGAGCACCAGCGAGCGCCCGCCGAGCTTGGCAACATCGCCCAGCACAAACCGCGCTCCGAGCAGGATGATGCCGGCCTTCAGCCAGAACTCGTACGTCGCCACACCGGCGCGGAAGATGCGCGGCAGGCCAACCGTGTTGGCGATCACCGCGCCAAACAGGATCGCCCACAGCACATACTCAATATTCGGCAGGACCAGGTGGTGCGCCTTGCCGTAGCGATTGATCGACTGCTCGGTGAACTTGCCGGCGAAGCCGACGGCAGCCAGCAGGAGCACGCCCGGCACCAGATCAAGCAGGGTCGTGCGCGGCGCCAGCCGGCTTGCGGCCGTTGCGGCCAGCGTCTCTGTAGGAGTACTGCTTGCAGGAGTAGCCGTCATTGGGAACATCCTCAAATCATTCGTTTGCGTGCCAGAGCGGACTGGCGGCTGAGCGTGGATTACCAGGGAACGGAGCGGATCAGCCCGAAGCGTACGGTAAGAGCAATAACCAGTGCGAGCACGACAGCCCATACATCGAGCGAGAAACGAGGTCGACCAGACATGAGAATCCTTGGGGTATGAACGTGGCTTCAGGGTCTTCAGAGAATGAGTGCGTCGCTCGCTTTGCAAACAACACGCGCGATCAGCATGCAACAAGAAAATGGAAAGAGGGGGCTGCGCGAAGAAGTTCTAGCGACAGCGACAACAGGTTGGCATGCGGTGCAGCAACGCGGTTTGGTTGAAGACCATCATGGTGGCCATAGTGTACAGCAGGATCTTCCCTGTGTGCCCTAACGGCGACGCATGCTACACTTTTATCCAGTAGCCCGGCAAGATGTGGGCAAACGGCAATCGCAGGCAAACGACGCACCGCTGCACTGAAGAGGACTGGCAGGATCGATCTTTGATTCCCGGTTTCGCAGCGAAGCAAGTCTGGCCAGAGACTGCGATTGTTCTTCCACCCGATCTCCTTCGCACAGTCTGTGAAGGTCCGGCTGGTTGCTCTGGCTTAGATGGCAGCCTCATCGGAGGCCGCCTCGCCACGCAGCAGCAGCGCTTCGCACCACATGAGCCATGCTGAACGGAACTTCAGTCATCAGGTGTCACGGCACCCCTGCACCATGCCCCCGCTCCACCCTCCTCTAAGGACATATCTTGACCAGCGCAACACTTGAATCGCAGGCCGCGCAAGGCCTCTCTGAGACGCATGTCTCCAACACCAATCCCTTGAACCTTCCTCTCGTCGAAGGCGTTCAGTTCTCCGACTTCGCCATCTCTGACTCGCTCAAGCAGCGGCTCGCGGCCGCAAAGTTCATCACGCCAACGCCCGTTCAGGCCGCGGCCATCCCGCCGGCGCTTGAGCAAAAGGACATTCTCGCCACCGCCTCGACCGGCACCGGCAAGACGCTCTCCTTCCTGATCCCCATGATCGAGCGCATGGACGCGACCTCCGCGCCGTCGACACGCGGCAAGCGCGGTCCGATCCGGTCACTCATCCTGCTGCCGACGCGCGAGCTCGCCATGCAGGTGCTGGAGGCCTACGGCAAGCTTGTTCCCCAGGCGCGGCACGACTCCGTGCTCGTCTGCGGCGGCCTCTCTGAAAACAACCAGCTCGATCAGCTCGACCGCGGTCCCCGTCTGGTCGTCGCTACGCCGGGCCGGCTTGAAGACTTCCTGCGCCGCCGCGAGGTCAACCTCGGCGCCGTCGAGATGCTCGTTCTCGATGAAGTCGATCGCATGCTCGACATGGGCTTCCTACCTGCCATTCGCCGCATCGTGGGCGCGCTGCCAAAGACCCGTCAGACCATGTGCTACTCCGCGACCCTCGACGCCAACATCACCGAGATCGTCAAGGATTACGTGCAGAAGCCGGTTCGCGTCCAGATCGGCTCTACCTCGAAGCCGAGCGATCGTGTTGAGCTCGTCGTCTACACGGTCATGCAGGATCAAAAGACCGGTCTGCTCGACCAGATGCTGAAGGAGCATGAGGGTACCTTCCTCGTCTTCTCGCGCACCAAGCACGGCGCGGACCGCATCGCCAAGAAGCTCGAAAAGCTCGGCCATGACGCGGATGTGATTCACGGCGATCGCTCGCAGTCGCAGCGTACCGCGGCGCTCAAGGGCTTCACCACCGGCAAGCATCGCGTGCTGGTCGCAACGGATGTCGCGGCGCGCGGCATCGACGTGCAGAACATCGCGCACGTGGTGAACTACGATCTGCCGAACGCCTCCGACGACTTCGTGCATCGCATCGGCCGCACCGGCCGAGCCGGTGCCAAGGGTGTTGCCACCACGTTTGTCATGCCGCAGGAGCGCTCCGATGCCCGCAAGCTCGAGCGCGAGCTGAAGATCAAGTTCGAGTGGCGCGAGGCCGACAAGAACCTGCAGAAGGAAGAGCGTAACAAGCCCGTCGATCTGAACACCGCAACCTCGAACGGCGATATGTCCGGTCTGCTTGCGATGGAGACGCGGTCCTGGAAGTCCGGTGATGCGGCCGGGTCGAGTGCGCCTTCGGGCGATCGCCCTCGCTCCAGCCGTTCGTCCGACGGCCGCAGTGTTCGCGGCGGCTTCCGCGGCGCCTCGAACGGCCGCTCCGGTCCCGGCGGCTCAGGCGGCGGCCGCAGCTCGAGCGGTCCTGGCGGCGGTCGTCCGTCCAGCTCGCGCAGCAACTCCGGCTCTCGACCAACCCGCGGCAATCGCGGCCGCTAAGGAGATTCTGATCAAGTCCTTTGCTTTTCTTTCTTCCATTCCGAGCAATGCGAGGAACCTGCTTTCCGTTCGGACCGGCTAAACATTTTCTGAAAGATAAGTCCTTTGACTTATTCAGACCTTTCGCGAAACCTCTAACCTCGTAAATCCCCTCACGCCACCGCGCATTTACCTCGGCGTGAGGGGATTCGAGTATGTCCGTACTCTTCTCTTATGTCAGAAAGCCTCCCCAATCTCGAAGAGATCTCGACGCTGACCACGGACGACAGGAACTTCGTCCTGCGTATCGTGCAGCCCGGCCTCGCCGGTCTGATGGACGGCTCCGTCTCCACGCTCGCGCCCATCTTCGCCACCGCCTTCGCCACCAGCAACTCGCGTACCGTCTTCCTGATCGGCGCCGCTTCGGCGGTTGGCGCGGGGATCTCGATGGCCTTCTCCGAAGGTCTCTCCGATGATGGCGAGCTCACGGGCCGGGGAAACCCGATCGTTCGCGGCCTCATCACCGGCCTGATGACGTTTATCGGTGGTTTCCTGCACACCCTTCCTTTTCTCATCCACAATGTGCACACCGCGCTGATGTGGGCCTACGGCGTGGTCGGAGTTGAGCTGCTGGTGATCGCTTTGATCCGGTATCGTTACTTCAAGACCAGCTTCGCGCTCTCCTGCCTGCAGGTCATCGTCGGCGGCGGGCTGGTCTTTGCCGCGGGCGTCCTGATTGGCCGCTCCTAAAGCGGCTCAGGGAGCTACAAAGCTACTTGCATCGTTTCGCGAGAGAAGACCATCCGAAAGACCGTATGACCGCCCCCAACACTCTTGATACCGT
>CAXTJC010000245.1:0-5588 GCA_964244225.1 uncultured Acidobacteriaceae bacterium | reverse complement strand
ATCACCTTCGAGGAAGTGCACGCGGGTGGCGACGTGGTTGGTCTCCGCGTTGCGGCGCGCGAGGGCTAGGGCGGCGGGGGAGAGGTCGATGGCGGTGACTTCGGCGTGCGGCAGGTGAAAGGCGATGGCGATGGCGATGGCTCCGGAGCCGGTGCCGACGTCGGCGATGCGAAGGGGGCGGGCTTGCGGCAGGCGGGCTTGCGGCAGGCGGGCTAGGGCGGCTTCGACCAGCAGCTCGGTCTCGGGCCGGGGGATCAGGACGGCGGGGGAGACGGCGAAGGGAAGGCCGAAGAACTCCTGCACGCCGGTGATGTACTGCACCGGTTCACGCTTGAGCCGGCGGGCAATGGCTTCGCTGAAGCGCGTCTGCTCCTGCGCGTTCAGCAGGCGGCCGGGGTAGGCGTAGAGGATGGTGCGCGGCAGCGAGAGCGTGTGCAGGAGCAGCAGTTCGGCGTCCTGTTGGGCTGTCGGCCGAAGATCGTCTGCGATCGCGAGCTGGTCGCGGGCCGCGCAGACGGCTTGGCGAAGGGTCATGGCTGTTTGAGTAGCAATCATGGGGCCATGGTGGTGGAGGACGTTATAGGGCTGAGAGTTTAGGGTCGGATTGCAGTGCGCAAGTTTCTGCGCAAGTCGATGTATAGCAAGGGTTACTGGAGATGGCTTCTAGCGTCGTGGTGAATACAGGGGTCTCTCCACTGCGCGTTGCTCCGGTCGAGATGACGGCTTTTTGGGGCGGTTGCTTCCGTCGAGATGACAGTACTTTGGGGTAGTTTGGCGTGGCGGACGATTCTGATCTCAGACGCTTGCGGGTTCGCCTTTCATCTTTTCAGCGATGTCGTAGGCGATGAGGGCGTCGATGGTGGGTTGCAGCTGGCCTTCCATGACCATGGCGAGCTGGTGGTTGGTGAGGCCGATGCGGTGGTCGGTGAGGCGGTTCTGAGGGAAGTTGTAGGTGCGGATCTTTTCGGAGCGGTCGCCGGAGCCGATCTGGGCTTTGCGGGCGGTGGCCTGGAGCTGGTGGAGGCGCTCCTGCTCGACCTCGTAGAGGCGGGAGCGGAGGACGCGCATGGCCTTCTCGCGGTTCTTGATCTGCGACTTCTCGTCCTGGCAGCTGACCACGGTTTGCGTGGGCAGGTGCGTGATGCGGATGGCGGAGTAGGTGGTGTTGACGGACTGGCCGCCGGGGCCGGAGGAGCAGAAGGTGTCGATGCGCAGGTCTTTGGCTTCGATCTTAACGTCGACCTCTTCGGCCTCGGGCAGGACGGCTACCGTGATGGCGGAGGTGTGGACGCGGCCCTGGGTCTCGGTGGCGGGGACGCGCTGCACGCGGTGGACGCCGGACTCGTACTTCATCTGCGAGTAGACTTTGGCGCCTTCGAAGATGGCGGTGACGTCCTTGAGACCGCCTACGTCGGAGGCGGTTTCGGACATGACCTCGACCTTCCAGCGGTGCTGCTCGGCGAAGCGGAGATACATGCGGAAGACCTCGGCGACGAAGAGCGAGGCCTCATCGCCGCCGGTGCCGGCGCGGAGCTCGATGACGATGTTCTTGTCGTCGTTGGGGTCTTTGGGGAGGAGCAGGATGCGGAGCTCGGCCTCGATCTCGGCCAGGCGCGGCTCGAGGGTGGTGAGCTCTTCGGTGGCCATGGCGCGGATGTCGGGGTCGGCTTCGGCAAGCATGGCCTTGGCGTCGGCTACCGCTTGCTGGACTGAGCGATACTGGCGGTACTTCTCGACGGTGGGCTCGAGGTCGCGGTGCTGCTTTGCGGTGGCCTGGAACTTCTTCTGGTCACTGACGAGGGTGGGATCGGAGAGCTCGGTACCGAGAGCTTCGTAGCGGGCGTCCATCTGGGCGAGACGGTCGAACATGAGGTGCTCCTCCTGCGGCGAGTGTGCAGGTTGCTTTATGGGGATGTCGGAACGGGAGAGATGCCGGCGTAGGCGCAGCTAGGCAAAGTCGTGGCGCGCGGGAGGCGTCACGACGGCGGCAGCGATCTGTGCGGGGGCGGCACGCATATCTTTTTAGATGGTACAGCGAGCGTCACGATGCGGGTATCCTGCCTTCCCTTGCTCCTGGCCGCAGAATCTTCAATCGAAACAGCTTAGGTCTGGACCTGAGATGTGTCGGGCCGGCTGGAGACATGGCTCGGAAGAGCGTGGTTCAAGACGAGGGTACAGGGTGGAGGAGCGAATCGCGCCAGAGCCGCGACGCACGCTGTCTGTAGCAGGAGGCGAGACATCGGCTTACCGCCGACTACTAGCGATTAAGCAAACAATCGCGAGGTACGGGATGGTCCGTTTAGGCTCTGGGCCGAGTGAGGAGAAATGCGTTTGTGGGGATTCATCCGTCATTGAGTTGTCGCGTAACCCTCAACGCCCCTGAAAGAGGGAGACCTCTGTCTTATTCAAAAACTCTTCCAAGATCTGCCGCATCGTGGTTGGCTTACGCCTAATCAGCCGCTCCAGAGCCGGGTCCACCAGTGCGAACTCCCTTGCCCGCGCCGCCGCATACAAGCTCAGTAACAAGCCGGCGTAGAGCTCGGGCATACCCTGCTTCACGAGCATCGCCCTGTACGCCTCGTCGCTCACCACCTCACGCTCAACCGGTTCCTTCAGGATCTCCGAAGCGATCTGTGCCACATCGTTGAAGTCGAGCATTTCGGAAGCTGTCAGCGGCGGTGAAACCCCATCCGCAAGCAAGCCGGGCTCCAACAACACTGCGACCGCCGCTGCCGCCAGATCGGCTCGCGCCGTCCAGGAGACTGGCCCGTCCTCTGGCAGCTCAACCCTGCCGGTCTCTCGCAAACGACTTAACTGATAAAGCGCCGACTCCGCATAAAACCCGTTCTGGAGTGACACGTACGGAACCCCACATTCGGCCAGCAGAGCGTCCGTTGGCACGTGATTCTCTTTGGTGGGGACAAAGATGGAGGCCGTTCCCCTGCCCTGATGACTGGTATACAGAATGCGCTTGGCTCCGGCGTTCTTAGCCGCCTGGATCGCATTGCCGTGCTGCCGTACCCCGTCCGCGCCCATCGCTGTTCCTGAAACGATCAGGACCTGCCCGGCTCCGTCGAATGCTTCCCGCAAGCTTGCTGGATCCGCGAAGTCACCCTGGCAAACCCGAACGCCACGCTTCTGCAGATCCTCCGCCTTGCGTGGGTCCCGCGTACTCACTCCGACCTGGTTGGCTGGCAGCTTCTCCAAGAGGCCTTCCACAACCTGGCGTCCCAAGTTTCCCGTTGCTCCCGTCACGACGATCATGCGCCTTCTCCTCCTGCGAGCTTATTCGCAGCTTTTAAGCCCAATCTCATTGTTATCGTACTTGTGTTTCCGTCGAAAACAAAGGCTAAGATTGTTCCGTGGCTAGAGCGACCGGAAAAGACCCGACGTTGCCGAAGGAGGATGCAGATCTAAGCGCGGCGACGGCTTCGCCGCACCGTGAGCGCATTCTTCAAGCAGCACTTGCGCTGCTTTCCGCTGGAGGCCGCGATGCCGTCACGACGCGCGCCGTGGCGGAGGCTGCCGGTGTTCAGCCTCCCGTTCTGTATCGGCTGTTTCAGGACAAGCGCGGCTTGCTGGATGCAGTGACCGACTACGGCTTTGCCCTCTACCTCTCCGAGAAGCGCCAACCGCATGCCACCGAAGAGCCGATCCACTTCCTGCGTGACGGCTGGGCACGGCACATTCAATTCGGTCTTTCGCACCCGGAGTTGTACCTGCTCATGTACGCCGATCCTCATCGTGCGGCGCCCCGGCACTCTGCGCAGCACGCTCATCCCGGCTTGCGGACGCATATGCACAGCCTGGCGGCCGCAGGCAAATTGCGGATACCAGTGAACCGAGCCGCGGATCTCTTCCACGCGGCGGCCTGCGGCGTTGTGATGACGCTGCTCGCCGCATCGGAAAAGGACCGCGACATGGCTCTCTCTGAGGTGGCGCGCGAAGCAGCCCTGGCGTGCATTCTCACCGATCGCCCCATTGTCCCCGACTCGACCGCCGCTGCTGCCGCGAACATGTTGCGCGCCCAGATGTTGCACGCAGGCGCACAGCACTTACCTGCTTCAACCCTCTTCACCGAGTCAGAAAGAGCACTGCTGCTCGAGTGGCTGGCTCGCTTCACCGATCCGCCCCAGTAAGATACGCGATGGCCCGGTTAGGCTCTGGGCCGACTGATGAGAAGAGCGTTTAGCAGGACCCATTCCGTAACTGCGATCCGCATGCAAAAACGTTTCGTTACTTCGTTGCCTCCGGCCCCGGCGGGAATAGGAAAGCAACAGCTGGACCGAAACGTCGGCCCCAATATCTGGGTTGGTGCTGCCCACCCGGCTCGACAGTCAGCTTTACCTCTGGGCGGTTCATCAGACTCTTCTTCATGTTTTCGGCAAGCGTCCGGCTCATCGCGACGAAGGCATCGTCGAAGTTGGGAAATCCATGCGCTACAGCTTCTGCTGCTGGTACTTCCGTCGTACCCACTCCGATGGAGACGCGCGTGGGCCCTTGCACCACTGTCGAAGTGTCTTGCAGCGCTCTGCCATTCCCAACTTGCAGAGACGTGCTCTCAAGCAAGCCGAGGCCGAACGTATCCGGCTGGTCCAGCAGAAGAGTCAACGCAGCTAGTGAACCTAGAGATGAACCACCCACGCCCCGGTGAGTCCGGTCCGCAATCGTCTTGTAACGGCCCTCGATCAGCGGCAGGACTTCTTGCGTCATAAATGCCGAAAGCTTTTGCGGTGCATCTGCTATTGCGCTGTATCTGGAGTATTCGTCCTCGCGGCGGCCCGGGCCAGGGTTGTCGATTCCAACCACGATCAGCGGCTTCACGGCCTTCTTCGCAATCAAATCCGTTAGGGTTTCGTCGACATGCCATTCATCTGGAAACGGCTGAGACGTGCAGCGATCAAAAAGGAATTGCCCGTCAAAGAGGTAGAGAACCGGATAACGCTGCGCGGAGGCTTGAGAATTGGAGTATCCCCGGGGCAGCCAAACCCGTAGAAGACGCTTGTCGCCGTAGATTTTGCTCTCAAATGGAACCATTTCAAGCGTTCCCGTGACTGTGCTCTTGCACGACTCCGCCGGTCTTTGTGCTATCAGCGCCCGCTCACCCGTTACTTCGAGGACCAGCAGACTCATTAGTACGATCAGACGAAGGACCATGGTTGACCTCGCGGCATAACCTGGTCAGGGACTTACCCAAGCTGGCCTTGGTTAACTTAGAACACTACATAGACTTCCGTCATGCTGCGACTCAAAAGCTAAGTAACGAGAAGTCTTCTTGTAGTCAGTAAGTAGGCCTGGATAGCACTCGCCCGAAACGCTTCAAGCTCAAAGCTTCGCAGAGCGTTTGTCGTTCCATTCCTCATGAGAGCAAGTTGCAGCAGGCAACGAAAGCAAAGGGCTCGCCACAAAGGACTCGGCCCCCCGCTGCTCGGTGGAAAGTTTGTTAAATCGCCACAAAGCCACCATCCACGTACAGTTCCACCCCGTTGACGAAGCTGGAGTCACTCGAAGCCAGGAACAATGCTGTCGTAGCAATCTCCTCAGGCCTGCCGATCTCGCCACGCGGGATCATCGTTGCCATCTGCTGT
>CAXTJC010000244.1:0-5604 GCA_964244225.1 uncultured Acidobacteriaceae bacterium | reverse complement strand
CTGGCGCGCACCTCGACCTGATAGAGGCGCCAGTCGAAGGGGAAAGAGCGCTGCCATTGTTCGAAGGCGGGATCGAGGGGCTCGCGGAAGCGGCCGGACCACATTTTTGTGGATTGTTGGGTGGACATTTATACCTATGATTTGGGTGTGCCCTGAACGGCCGTGCGGATTCCTTTGGGAAGGAGACAGGCAGGCGGGTATGGCTATGACTCTTTTATGTTGTCGTGATTAAGCCTGGGCATCTCGGAGCCTTTGCTTAGGGATAGGAGGCCGGTCTGCGCGTAGGTCAGCAGTTTGGCGCGGGTGTCGGTGATGTCCAGGTTGCGCATGGTGAGCTGGCCGATGCGATCGCGTGGGGAGAAGGTGGATTCGCCCTTTTCCATCGTGAGGCGCTCGGGGTGGAAGGTGAGATTGGGCGAGATGGTGTTGAGTATCGTGTAGTCGTTGCCGCGGCGCAGCTCGAGGGTGACCTCTCCGGTGACGGGCCTGGCAACCCAGCGCTGGGCGGCTTCGCGCAGCATGATAGCCTGCGGATCGAACCAGCGGCCCTGGTAGAGAAGGCGGCCGAGCTTGCGGCCGTTCTCGCGGTACTGCTCGATGGTGTCCTCGTTGTGAATGCCGGTGATGAGGCGCTCGTAGGCGATGAAGAGGAGGGCAAGGCCGGGTGACTCGTAGATGCCGCGGGACTTTGCCTCAATGATGCGGTTTTCGATCTGATCGCTCATGCCGAGACCATGGCGGCCGCCGATCCGATTGGCTTCAAGCATCAGGGCTACGGGGTCGTCGTGCCGCTGGCCATTCAGCTCGACGGGATAGCCCTCTTCAAAGCGGATGGTGACCTCTTCGCGCTTGACTGCAACCTCCACGTCGTCGCGCCAGAAAGTCGTGCCCATGATGGGTTCGACGATCTTCATGCTGGTGCTGAGCAGCTCGAGATCCTTGGCTTCGTGGGTTGCGCCAAGAATGTTTGAATCCGTCGAATATGCTTTTTCAGCGGACATCTTGTAACCGAAGCCCGATCGCTGCAGGAAGGCCGACATCTCGGCGCGGCCGCCGAGCTCGTTAATGAAGGCCGGGTCGAGCCATGGCTTGTAAATGTGCAAGTCCTGGTTGACGAGCAGGCCATAGCGATAGAAGCGCTCGATGTCGTTGCCCTTGTAGGTTGAGCCATCACCCCAGATGTTGACATCGTCTTCCTTCATGGCGGTCACGAGCATGGTGCCGGTGACGGCGCGGCCGATGGGAGTGGTGTTGAAGTAGGTCACACCGGCGGTGGAGATGTGAAACGCGCCGGACTGCAGGGCGGCGATACCTTCGCGCACAAGCGGGCCGCGGCAGTCGATGAGGCGGGCCTGCTCAGCACCGTACTCCAGCGCCTTGCGCGGAATCGCATCGTAATCAGCCTCATCGGGCTGGCCGAGGTTGGCGGTGTAGGCGTACGGCAGCGCCCCCTTCTGCTTCATCCAGTGGAGCGCGGCGCTGGTGTCCAGGCCGCCGGAGAAGGCGATGCCGACCTTCTGGCCGATGGGTAAGGATTCGAGGATTATGGACATGAAGTAGAGGACCTCGGTGCAGCTGTGGTGCGGTGGATCGTTCTTGCTGAGCAGCGCTCAGCGGCAAGGTGTTGCAGAGGCGATTCGCTCTCAAACGTGATCCGAACGAAACGCAGATTCCCTTCGGGAGTGACAACCAGAGAGCAAAAGAGCAAAAGCTAACGGCGGGTACGAGCGTTGAGCTTGTTGCGCGCGTTGGGGAGGCGTTTTGCGCCGCCGAGGAGCATGAGCACGATCGCCTTCTGGGCGTGCAGGCGATTCTCCGCCTGGTCGAAGACGATCGATTGCGGGCCGTCGAGAACGGTGTCAGTGACTTCAGCGTTGCGATGCGCGGGCAGGCAGTGCATGAAGACGGCGTCTGCCTCGGCCTGGGCCATCAGAGCTTCGTTGACCTGATAGGGCTTGAAGACGGGCGCGCGTTTGGTGGCCTCGTGCTCTGATCCCATGCTGGTGCAGACGTCGGTGTAGATGGCGTGCGCGCCGGCGACCGCCTTGGCTGGGTCGGTGAGCAGCGTAATCGATCCGCCCGTGCTTTCGGAGATTTCAATCGCTTTGTGAATGATGTCGAGCTTGGGGCCATAGCCCTTGGGGCTGGCCACGCGGATGTGTGCGCCAAGCTGGGCCGCTGTGAGCATCAGTGAGTGGCAGACGTTATTTCCATCGCCGACATAAGCGACGTTCAAGCCCTCCGCCGAACCGAAACGTTCTTCAAGCGTCATGAAGTCGGCGATCGCCTGGCAGGGATGTTCAAGGTCCGAGAGGGCGTTGATGACAGGGATGCGCGAGTAGGTGGCGAGCTCGGTGATGGTCTCGTGGGCATAGGTGCGGAGGACGATGATGTTCATCCAGCGCTCGACGTTGTGGGCAACGTCGGGGAGGGGCTCGCGCTCGCCGAGCGGCGATTGTGTCTGGTCGACGAAGATGGCGTTGCCGCCGGTGGTGTTGATGGCGGCCTCAAAGGTGAGCCGCGTACGCAGTGAGGCCTTCTCGAAGAAGAGCACCATCTGCTTGGCGTCGAGGGCGGTGCGGAAGTCTTCAGGATGAGCCTTCACGGTGTGTGCGAGCTCCATGATGGCGGCCATCTCATCGACGGTAAGGTCGGCGATCGAACAGAGATCGCGGCCTTCCAGACGGCGCGAGGCCTCATGAAAAGCGGTGTCGGACTGGATGCCAAGCGAGGCGGAACGGAGCGCGGTCTGACCGTTTTCAGGCCGGCCGCCGAAGCTCAGGGTCTTATCGTTACTCATGAAAGCTGTCTCCAGGCGTGGGTGCTGCCGATACAAGAACAGGAGCGTCCGAGAGGATCTCATCGAGCGCGCTGATGGTGTGGTCCACGTGAACGCGCTCGAGGATGTAGGGAGGAAGGAAGCGCAGCACGGTCTCGCTGGTGCGATTAAGGACGATGCGGCGATCGAGCATTGCAGCGGCGACGGCTTCCGCGTGCTCGGCGGAGTGCAACTCGAGGCCAATCATAAGACCGCGGCCACGAACCTCATGGATGCTGGAGTATTTGTCTGCGAGAAGATTCAGTTGATCGAGAAAGTAGCTGCCTACCTTGCGGATGTGGACGAGCAGATCGTCTAGGCGAATAGTATCGATGACGGCGCTGGCAACCGCGGTGATGAGCGGGCCGCCGCCGAATGTGGTGCCGTGCATGCCGGGGGAGAAGGCCAGCGCGACCTCGTCTGTTACGAGCATGCAGCCAATAGGAAGACCGCCGGCAAGCGGCTTGGCGAGTGTGACGACGTCCGGAAGAATATTGAACTGCTGGAAGGCGAACCAGTCTCCGGTACGGCCGAAGCCGCACTGGATCTCGTCTGCAAGCAGAAGAGCTCCTGTTGTATCGCAGAGCTGGCGCGCGGTGGCGAAGAACTCTTGCGAGATGGGGTGAATGCCGCCCTCGCCCTGAATGGGCTCGACGCAGATAGCGCAGACGTCAGCCGAGAAGAGCTCGCGCAGGTGCTCGACGTCGTTGAAGCGGACGAAGTCGACCTCCGGCATGACGGGTGCGAAGGGCTCGCGGTACTTGAACTTGTGCGTCGTTGCGACAGAACCGATCGTCCGGCCGTGGAAGCTGTGTTCGAGTGCGAGAAAGCGACGGCCGAGCGGCTTGCCCAGCTCGCTGACGCGGGTGGCGTGGGCGCGGGCGATCTTGAGCGCAGCCTCCCAAGCCTCGGTGCCGGAGTTGCAGAAGAAGGCGCGATCCATGCCGCTGATCTCGGTCAGACGCATGGCGAGCGGCACGGTGTGCTCGTGAAAGAAGAGGTTCGAGGTGTGCAGGAGACGCGACGCCTGCGCCGTGATGGCTGCGGTGATCGCCGGATGGCCATAGCCGAGCGCCGAGACACCGATGCCGCTGAGCAGGTCGAGATACTCGGCGCCATGCTCGTCAATGAGGTGAACGCCACGACCTTCAACGAACAGGTGGGGGCTGCGTTGATAAGTCTGCACCAGCAGTTTTTTTTCAGCGGCTTGTAGATCTTCAAGATTCATCATGCGACCATGACCTCCGTTCCATCGTTGACGCGGGTTGTGCAGATGTCGGGTAAGAGAGCGGCGGATTCGGCGGGCAGAATACGAACGCGGCCAACACCGCCAGCGAGCGCGGCCTTGCAGGCGTTGAGCTTAGGCAGCATGCCGCCGAAGACGACCTGCTGCTGTTCAAGAGCCGCGATCTGTGCCAAAGTGAGCCACCGGAGAATCTGGCCATCTGCTCCTTTGACGCCGGGAACGTCGGTGAGGAAGACCAGGGTGTCGGCTTTGGTACAGATAGCGGTTGCGGAGGCCATCTCGTCGGCGTTGATGTTGTAGTACTCGCCGTCAAAGCCGAGCGCGATGGAGCTGATGACAGGAACGGCGGTCATGGTCCAGATGGCCTCGAGCCAGCGGGGGTCGGTGGCGGCGATCTCGCCGACGTAGCCGAGATCGGGCGTGGTTTTCTTCTTGCGCGCGCGGAAGACGTTGCCGTCGCCGCCTGAAAGGCCGACGGCGTTCTGGCCGTGCGAGCCGATGGTGGCGACGAGTGACTTGTTGACGCGGCCGGCAAGCACCATCAGAGCGGCATCGCGGGTCTCTTCGTCCGTGATGCGCAGGCCGGAGACGAAGACGCTCTCTTTGCCGAGCTGCGCCAGCGTACGGGTGAGCTGCGCGCCGCCGCCGTGGACGACAGCGACCTGATTGCCGTCCGCTACGAGTTCTGCGATCGCCTTTCCGCAGAGATGCAGGATGCGCTTGTCTTCGATTGCAGCGCCACCGAGTTTGACGACGAACTTCATGTGAGCCCCTCCGCTTCTCCCCAGCCGAGCATGAGGTTCAAGTTTTGAACGGCCTGGGCGGCCGCACCTTTAAGTAGATTATCGAGGCAGGAGACGAGAACCATGCGACGGCCGTCCGGTCCGAGCGCAAAGCCAAGATCGCAGAAGTTTGTCCGCACAACGTGCTGGATCTGCGGAAGCATGCCTGCGGAGCGAACACGGACCATCGGAGAATGCGCATAGAAGCTGCGGAAGACCTGATCGAGGCTGCTGGCAGTGCCCGGTTGTTTCAGGCGAACGTAGATCGTCGAGAGAATGCCGCGTGGGATTGGCAGCAGATGCGGCGTGAACTGGATTTGATCGGCGGTGAGTGAGAGCTGTTCGAGCAGTTCGCCGGTATGGCGATGCCCGAAGACCGCGTAGGCCGAGAGGTTGTCGGCGGCATACATGAAGTGCGTCTTGGCGATGGGCGCTTTGCCTGCGCCGCTGACTCCGGACTTGGCGTCGGCGATGATGCCGTGGTCGAGATCGACCACGTTGGCGCGTAGCAGGGGGGCGAGCGCGAGGATGATCGACGTGGCGTAGCAGCCGGGGTTGGCGACCAGGCGAGCGGACGCAATCGCGTCGCGGTGCAACTCCGGCGCGCCGAAGACGGCTTCGGCCTGCAGCATCGCAGCGCCGACAGGGTCCGAGTCGGTCAGATGATAGATGGCGCGGTTCGCGCTGTCGTGAAGCCGCCATGCTCCGCTGAGATCAATCACCCGGATGCCACGTTTGATGGCAAGAGGAACCCACTC
>CAXTJC010000243.1:0-5618 GCA_964244225.1 uncultured Acidobacteriaceae bacterium | reverse complement strand
CTTTGAACGCCTGATCTCGATCGATCTCGTGCTCTACGGCGGCGCGCTGCTGCTGGAGTTCCTCGCTCTGTTGCTCCTGCGCCGCCGTGAGCCGGGGATGGCACGGCCCTTCCGTGTGCCGGGCGGCTGGGCCGGCGTGTGGCTGGTCACGGCAGGCCCGGTGGCGCTCGTAGCATTTGCCCTGTGGGCAGCTCGCGGAGAGCGCGTGGCGGGCCTGCCCGCGCTCGGCTTCGCGGCCCTGGTCGCGCTTGCCGGCCCCGTGCTCTTCTGCGCCGCGGGCGGCCGCAAAGCCAACCGACATACAAGCTGAGACTATCGTTCAGACCGAAGCCGTCATCCAGAGTTAAAGCCGTCATCCCAGACTGAAGCCGTCATCCCAGACTGAAGCCGTCATCTCGACCGAAGACCGGGGCCTCCAGCGAGCGAAGTTGCTCGCTGGGGTGGGAAGATATGCGGTCTCATCGCACCAAACGGTTTGATTTCAATGCGTCTGGATCGCCGTCATCTCGACCGAAGACGTGCAGTCTCATCGCACGTCGCAGCGGAGAGACCCCTGTATTTCGTCGTTGCTGTTGCCGCTCTTGACTTCCAAGCGGCACACACAAGACGCGCTTCGCTAGCAAACCCTACTTCGCGCCAGTCTTTCCGGCAAGGCTGTCAATATACCGCTGCTGCGCCTCGCGCACCTTCTGCTTGGCAACCGAGGCGTCGCGCCACCCTTTAACCTCGACCCGCTTGCCCTCAAGGTCTTTATAGATGGCAAAAAAGTGCGTGATCTCCTTCAGCATGTGCGGGTAGATCTGCGAGTAGTCGTTCACATCGTGATACCGCGGGTTGCCCTTGCCGACGCACAGCACCTTCTCATCGCCCAGCCCCTGGTCAAGCATGTCGAGCACGCCGATCGGCCGCGCCTCCATCACGCATCCGGGAAAGCTGCCGGCATCGACCAGCACTAGCACGTCCAGCGGATCGCCGTCTTCGCCCAGTGTGCTGGGGATAAAGCCATAATCGCCCGGGTAGTGCACTGGCGAGTAGAGGTTGCGGTCCAGCCGGAAGACCCCCAGCTCCTTGTCGTACTCGTACTTGTTAATCCCTTCGAGCGGAATCTCGATGACAGCATTAATTACATCAGGCGACTTTGGCCCAATGGGAAGCTCAAGGTAGTTCGGCATCGTTTGCAGTCTCGTCTCTCTTTACTGAGGTATGTAAGCCTGGCGATCGCCGGCGCAGCATGCACCTGAAGCAGGAAAAGCTGCCGCAGCCCCATATCGTCAACAGGCAGGAAAACTGTACGCCCGATGCGGGTAGGAACCAGCCCACGCCTCTATAATCAGTCACGATGAAGGCTCATGTCTATGTCACGTTGAAACGCACGGTACTCGATGCGCAGGGAAAGACGGTCGCCGAAGCGCTCGCTCGCATGTCCTACAAAGGCGTTGACGACGTGCGCCAGGGCAAGTACTTCGTGCTCACGCTGGCATCGTCCCTGACCGAAACCGAGGCGCAAGCGGAGGTCGATCGCATCGCACGCGAGGTCCTCACCAACCCCGTGATCGAGGAGTATAGCTTCCGTCTTGAGCCGTAAAGGAAGCCCTCGCACTACGCGGTAGCGGAAGCCCTTGCACTACGCATTAGCCCGTCCTCTCGCCTTTGCTTTTCTTGTTTGTCATTCTGAGCGCAGCGAAGAACCTGCTTCTCGCCTTTGCCCTTGCCTTGTCATTCTGAGCGTAGCGAAGAACCTACTTTTCGCTTCTGTTTTGTGTTTGTCATTCTGAGCGCAGCGAAGAATCCCCGCACTTGTTCTTAAGGACGGAGCGCAGCGACGTACACGCACTCACACACCATTACAAAATGTAGCCCTTTGCTTTGTCGTTCTGAGTGCAGCGAAGACCCCCCATTTCGCTCTTCATCGATGGCGCGAAGCGACGCACATACACCTTCATCGACGGACCCTGAGCATAGTGAACTGGGACGCAAAATCGTCTGCTTCTTCCATTCCGTGCACACTTGCTTCTCCTCTCCGGGCCATGGCGCAAGCGCGGTGCTAGGCTCATAAGGAAGAGAGTGCCCCTGTGAACCACGCCATCAGCCCAGCGTCCGTGATCGTCTCCGGAGCGGAGATAAACCCGCAGGGCAGCCGCTTCGTCCGCGCCTGCCTGCGCCGCCCTGTCGATCGCACGCCGGTCTGGTTCCTCCGTCAGGCTGGTCGCTACATGCCGGAGTACATGGCCGTGCGCAAACATCACACGCTGCTCGACATCTGCCGCACGCCGGAGATCGCGGCCGAGGTCACCATCACGGCGGCCGAGCGGCTAGGCGTGGATGCGGCCATCATCTTCGCCGACCTGCTGCTCCCCTTTACCCCCATGGGCCTGGACTTCGACTTCGTGGCCGGCGAGGGCCCGGTCGTCCACCAGCCCATCCGCTCGCTCACCCAGGTGCAGGCGCTTGTAACCGACCGCGCGGAAGAGCTTTCGTACGTGGCCCGCGCCATTGAGAAGGTCACGGCGCACTTCAGTCCACCACGCGCCGATGGCGATCAACTGGGCATCATCGGCTTCATCGGCGCGCCGTTCACGCTGGCCTCCTACATGATCGAAGGCGGCTCGTCACGCAACTACATCGAGAGCAAGCGGCTCATGTATGCCAGCGCCCAGCCCGGGCACCCTGACGCCGCTGCCTGGCCGCTCCTGCAAGAGAAGCTTTTAACTGTCCTCGTCGCCTACGCCGCCCAGCAGGTCGAGGCCGGCGCCGACGTCATCCAGATCTTCGACTCCTGGGCCGGTTCGCTCTCGATCCCCGACTACACACAGTTCTGCCTTCCCTCCACGACCGAGCTGGTCCGCCGCGTGCAGTCGCTTGGCGTCCCAGTGATCTACTTCGGCGTCGATACCGCCTCGCTGCTCCCCATTATGCGCCGCACCGGGGCCGACGTGCTCGGCCTCGACTGGCGTGTCGACCTCGATCAGGCCTGGCGCGGTCTGGACTACGCCGTCGGCGTGCAGGGCAACCTCGATCCCATCGCGCTCTTCGCCTCGCCGGACCTGCTTCGCACGCGTACGGAAGCCATCCTCCGCGCCGCCGCCGGCCGGCCCGGGCACATCTTCAACCTCGGCCACGGCATAGTGCCCGGAACCCCGGTCGAAAACGTGATCGCCGTCGCCCGCTCGGTCCGCGATTTCACCCGCTCAAACCAACTGGCGTAGCGACTCTCCCCGCCAGCCTACAATCGATATACAGCTTCGAAACAAGCTGGATCTTGGCATTTGTCCGAACATGCGGAGTAAGTTCTTGCTTTTCTTTCTTCCATTCCGAGCAACGCGAGGAACCTGCTTTTTGCTCGGACCGGTGAAATACTTCTTAAACTCGAACCAGACCTCCCCTACTGCAACACCGTCCCAAACTCAGGACCCAAACCATGCCGATGGAAGACTTTAGACCGGAAGTACACCCAGGGAGGGGTGCCGCGGCACAGCAGACCGCCATCCTCCTTCTCGCCCATGGCACGCCCGATGTCCTCGGCGAGATGGCCGAGTACCTCAAGCACGTCACCAGCGGCCGCGCGCTGCCCGAAAGCGTGGTCGAGGAGCTGCAGCACCGCTACGCCGAGATCGGCCTCGCCGAGACGCCGGGCGAGGAGCCGCCGCCGCTGACCCGCTGGACGGTAATCCAGGCCAGCCGGCTCGAGGGCTCGTACCCCCGCTACGCGCCAAACGACGGCCGCCAGCCGCGCGTCTACGTCGGCATGCGCAACTGGCACCCCTTCATCGCGGACGTCGTCGCCGAGATGCGCCGCGACGGCATCACGCGCTGCAAGGCCATCTGCCTCGCCCCGCAGAACTCCCGCACATCGGTCGGCCTGTATCGCCGCGCCGTGCTTGCCGCCGCGGCGGCCACCGCAACTGAACCCGCGATGGAGGTAGAGTTCGTCGCCGGCTGGGCGGCAAACCCGCTGCTCTCGCTCGCCTTTGCCGAGCGTATGTGGCCCGTCTGGGCGGAGGCCTGCGCGATCCAGCAGCGCCGCGTCCCCATCCTCTTCACCGCCCACTCGGTGCCGTGCCGCACCATCCTCGCGGGCACCGCCAACGCGCCGGTACGCAAGGACGCGCCCGCGCCGGCCGATGGCATTCAGGCCTACGACGCACGCATCGAGCCCGACCCCTACCCAGTCGAGTGCAAGAACACAGCCGCGGCCATCGCGGCCCGGCTAAAGCCGCTTGGGCTCACCGAGCGGGACTGGTTCTTCGCCTTCCAGAGCCAGGGAGTCGCTGGCGCCCCGTGGATCGGTCCCTCGGTCGAGGACACCCTGAAGGCGCTCGCCGCCGAGGGCCACAAAGGCGTGATCCTGCAGCCGGTCGGCTTCCTCTGCGACCACGTCGAGATCCTCTACGACATCGACATCGCCTTCAAGGAGACGGCGCGCGAGCTGGGCATGGAGCTGTGGCGCGCCGAGAGCCTGAACGACTCGGCAACGCTGATCCGCGCGCTTGTGGACGTGGCGACAGGCCGCTTCGCCGCCGACATCGACGAACTGCCGCAGCCGGGTGCGCCGCACCCTGAGACTCCGTCCGTCGCGGCTCCGGTAGCCGAGCCACAGCCCGCCGCCGTCCCCGCCTGACCTACCCATGAAGCGCATCGCCATCGTCGGCGCGGGCATAAGCGGGCTGACCGCGGCGTGGCAGCTGACGCGGCCGGGTGCCTCACCCGCCGAGATGACGCTCTTTGAAGCCAGCGAACGCGCCGGCGGCATCGTCGAGACGGTCCGGCGAAACGGTTTCATCGTCGAGCTGGGGCCGGACTCCTGGGTGAGCGAAAAGCCGGCCGCCCGCGAGCTGGCAAACGAGCTCGGGCTGGCCGGGGAGCTGATCGCGTCGAACGACAGCACGCGCAAGACTCATCTGCTGCTGAACGACAGCCTCGAAACCATGCCGGATGGCCTGCGCATGATGGTGCCAACATCACGCGCGGCTCTGGTGGCAATGGAGGCCTCTCCGCTGCTCTCCGCCGCGATGCTCCAGGCGTTTCGCGATGAGGTAGAACGTGGGCCGGAGCTACAGCGATCCGCACCGATAGAGGACGAATCGATAGCCAGCTTCACCGAGCGTCGCTTCGGCCGCGAGGTGCTGGACCGGCTCGCCGCGCCGCTGCTTTCGGGTGTCTTCGGCGGTGATGTTGAAACGTTGAGTGTGCGCGCCGTGATGGCGCCGTTTGTAGCAATGGAGCGCGAGCGTGGATCGCTCATCGCGGCGCTTGAGGAGCGGGAGGCGGAGCGTCGCACGATGGGACGTCCGACGCAGGCGATCTTCACGACCTTGCGTTCCGGCCTCGGCACGCTAACGGATGCGCTCGTGGCGCAGCTGCCGCCTGGAGTTCTTCAGACGGGGCGGCAGGTGGTGCGCGTTCGCCGGGCCGATATGGCCACGCATACGGGCTGGATTGTGCGCCACCTCAGCATGGGCGCGGCGGCCCTAGAGCCTCGAGGGACAGCGCTGGAGGAGCAATTCGATGAGGTCATCCTCGCGACGCCGTCACCTGTGACGACGGAGCTGCTCAAGCCGATCGATCGCGATCTCTCGCGCCTGGTACCGGTTGAGGCAAGCTCGGCGATTCTGGTGGCT
>CAXTJC010000242.1:0-5621 GCA_964244225.1 uncultured Acidobacteriaceae bacterium | reverse complement strand
GCCGTCCCGCCATCCAGGGACGCGGCAACATTGCCGCCCAGGCCAACTGGAACCCCAAAGACTATCAACTCTCCTGGGTTGCCGAAGGCGCGCAGATGGGACCCTCGAATGACATGGGCTTCACCTGGGGAAACTATGAAGGCCGCTCCAAAGACAAGAACGGCGAATCCGTCGTCACCACCGGCCGCTACATCACCGTCTGGCGCAAGCAGCCTGACGGTGCCTGGAAGGTAGCCATGGATGCCAGCGCCAACGCGGCACCCGATGCCGGAGCCTGCTGCTCGCTCCCGAAACCCTGACCTTCTGAACAACTCACTCGAAAGTAGCAGTGCACCGCACCCGAAACTTGCCTACCGTTTGAAGTGGAACTATGAACGCTCTGCTGGTCAAAGACGAAGCTCTTCGGCTTGAAGCCCTCAACCAGTATGAGGTTCTCAACTCCGCGTCTGATCCCATCCTGGACGACATCGTTCGCCTCGCCGCACGCTTCTGCGATGCGCCCTTCGCCGCCATCTCCCTGCTCGACTCCGACCGCATCTGGCTCAAGGCCAGGCACGCCATCAAGTCACCCGAGACCTCCGTCGGCAGCACCCCGTGCGAGACCACAATCCTCGGAGACGGCGTCTACGAGCTCACCGATGCCCGCCAGGATCCTGACTTTTCTCCGAACGGCATCCACATTGATGGCCGCGATCTTCCCTTCTATGCCGGCGCGCCGCTCACCACGCCCGGCGGCGTCTCCATCGGCTCCCTGTTTGTGCTGGACGCCGAACCGCGCCGTCTCTCGCAGGCTGAGAACGAGAGCCTCGTGACCCTCGCCCGCCTTGCCATTGGCCGCCTTGAGCTCAACGCGCGTGTCCGCCAGATCGATCGCGCCGCCCGCGCCCGGCAGCGCGTTGAGTCTGCCCTCACCGTAGAGCGCAACTTTGTCTCCGCCGTCCTCGACACCGTCGGCGCCCTCGTCGTTGTCTTCGATACCGCCGGCCGCATCGTCCGTTTCAATCGCGCCTGCGAGATCGCCAGCGGCTACGACTTCAACATCCTCGTCGGCCGCTACGCCTGGGATCGTCTCATCCCCGAAGAGGACGTCCCCGAAGCTATCGACACCTTCGAGAAGATCCGTGCCGGCGGCTTTCCCGCTGCCTTTGAAAATCGCTGGGCCGGCCGCGATGGTTCTATCCACCGCATCGCCTGGTCCGCTACCGCGCTCGTCGATCAGCAGGGCCAGGTCGGCTTCATCATCGCAACCGGCATCGACGTCACCGTGCAGCGCGCCGCTGAGTCCACTCTCCGCGAGTCCGAAGCCCGCTACCGCCAGCTCGTCGAAGGATCCCTCGGCATGGTCTGCACCCACGACCTCGAAGGCAAACTGCTCTCCATCAACGGTCACGGAGCCAGCACCATCGGCCGCACCACAGACCAGCTCGTCGGCCACTCCCTGCTCGAGTTCATCCCCGTCGAACGCCATCGCAACCTCGGCATCTATCTCAAGCGCATCATCGAAACCGGAGAAGCGCAGGGACTCCTTCACCTCAAGCACATCAACGGCGATATCTGCGTCGTCGCCTACCGCAATAAGCTCATCTCCGTGCCCGGCTATGAGCCCTACGTCCTCGGCTTCGCCGTTGACATCACCGATCAAACCCGCATGGAAGGCCGCATCCGCACCCTCACCCGGCAGTCCGACTCCATCCTCGAGTCCGTTGGCGACGGCATCTTCGGCATCGATCTCGACGGCCGCGTGACCGTCATCAACTCCGCCGCCTCCCAGATGCTCGGCTACAAGCCCGGAGACCTGCTCGGCGCGGACATGCACGCCGCCGTGCATCACACCCGTGTAGACGGCGCACCCTACCGCCTGGAAGACAGCCCCATCCGCCGCTCCCTCACCTCCCTCGATACCGTGCGCGTGGCGGACGAGGTCTTCTGGCGCAAGGACGGCACCAGCTTTCCCGTCGAGTACGTCGCGCGCCCTCAGATTGAGTCACAGACCGATGCCCGCACCGATCCCTCGCGCACGGCGCCCGCCGGCAAGGCCATCGGCGTCGTCGTCGCCTTCACCGACACCACCGAGCGCCGCGCCCTCGATCGCATGAAGGACGAGTTCATCTCCACTGTCTCGCATGAGCTCCGCACCCCGCTCACCTCGCTGCGCGCCGCCCTTGGCCTCGTCACCGGCGGAGCCCTTCTCGCACGGCCCGAGAAGATGCAGCAGATGCTCGAGATCGCCCTCGACAACACCGACCGCCTGGTCCGCCTCGTCAACGACATCCTCGATCTCGAACGCATCTCGTCCGGCAAGTCCGAGCTCCAGCTCACCATGTGCTCGGTCGACGACCTCCTCCAGCGCGCCTCGGACCTGCAGCAGGCCGCCGCCGCCAAAGCCAGTATTCAGATCAACTGCATCGCGTCCAACACCCGCGTCTGGGCAGACTCCGACCGCATCCTCCAGACCCTCACCAACCTCATCTCAAACGCCATCAAGTTCTCGCCCGCCGGCTCCGACGTCCTGCTCTCCGCGCACGCCATCGACGACAACGAGGTCGCGCTTGAGGTCACCGACCACGGCCGCGGCATCCCCGCCGATAAGCTTGACAGCATCTTCGAGCGCTTTCAGCAGGTCGATGCCTCGGACTCCCGCGCCATGGGCGGCACCGGCCTCGGCCTCGCCATCTGCCGCTCCATCATCACCCAGCACGGCGGCCGCATCTGGGCCACCAGCACCCAGGGCCAGGGCACCACCTTCCACTTCACCCTGCCCACCCGGCCCAGCGTCACCCTCCGCTAGGTTTGACATCTCCGGCATTTGCTTGAGGAATCTTGGCCATAACTCAATTCGTGGCACAACGAAACCCCACATTCCGATGACGCATATCTTCGAGAGGCGTCTCCCTGTTCGGCATTCTCAGGTCACGAGCGATGTTATAGAACGAGCCGCCCTTCATAATCTTTCGCTGGGGATCCGCTTCCGCAGCGTCCTCAACCCACTCCCAGACGTTCCCCAGCATGTCGAAGAGTCCGTAGCGATTTGCCATCTTCTGCCCAACATCATGCGTCGAGTCGCCGCTGTTCGGGTCATACCACGCAATAGCGCTCAACTCTCCGTAACGCGGTGCATTCACGCCGCCCGCCGCCGCAAACTCCCACTCAGATTCCGTCGGGAGCCGCATCCCAACCGCACGGCAATACTGTTCCGCTGACTTCCAGTCCACCTGCTCCACAGGATGCCCAGGCCCACGGTAACGGCTTGGATTGCTTCTCATCACGCGCTCGAACGCCGCCTGCGTCACCTCTGTCGTATCCATCCAGAATCCCTTCTCGATGACCACTTCGTGTCGCGGTCTCTCGCTGAACTGGCACTCCCCATCTTCAGGAGCACATCCAGTCCAGTACGAGCCGGGTGCAATCCACACCTGCCTCAGCCCGTCATGCGGGCTCGTACGTGCGTGATGCCCAAAGCAGCCGGACAGCAGAACCAGCGTTGCCCCAAAACCGCCACGCAGTACAACTCGCCGGCAAACACGAAAACAGACCTGTTTCACAAATCGAGACACAGATCGCTCTCCCACACTACATAAGCCATCCCTCAGCGCGACCAATCCTCGCAAACCAGTCTCGGCACCCGCGTAAATTCCCGAAGATTCGCCGTTACGACAATCAATCCTCGTCGCAGCGTCTGACCCGCAATCAGCAGATCATACGGTCCAATCGGCCGTCCCTGAGAACGCAAATAGTCCCGCAGTCTTCCTGCCTCGCGCCCGTCCTCCGCGTCAAAGCTCAGCACCCGAAACGACAACCGCTCAAGTATCGCTAGGTTCATCTCAGGCCGTGCGCTCTTGTACGCTCCAAACGCTAGCTCGTACATCACGATAGACGACGTTCCCAACTCGTCGGCTTGATGCGAGAACACGGCTGTCGCCACTGCACCCGCCGGATCATTCAAACTCTGAATCACAGCGTTTGAGTCCAGCAGATACCGGATCATCGAAAGAACTCATCGATCTCAGGATTGTCTGGCGGCATCGGCACCTCCTCCAAAGCCGCAGCGATCATGTCGTCATCAAACACGATCCCCTCAGCATGGATCTTCCGCAGCCAATCCCAACCATCGTCCACCGGCTCCAGCACCACTGCGCTCCCCGCCCGCCGAATCCGCACCTCACTCCCGGCAAACCGAAACTCCTTCGGCAGCCGAACAGCCTGGCTCCGGCCCGTCGTAAATAATTTCGCCCGCCCCTTCGTCGCCATCGCGCCACCCCTCAGGCCGGAAGTATATACCTTTGATACCTACTCTTCATCCCCCCGCAGCTTGGCCAGTACCCCAAAGTCTTCGAGCGTCGAGGTATCTCCCGTCACCTCTTTGCCCGCCGCAATCTCCCGCAGCAGCCGCCGCATGATCTTGCCTGACCGTGTCTTCGGCAGCGTCTCCGTGAACCGCAGATCGTCCGGCCTTGCTAGCGCGCCAATCTCCTTCGCCACCCACTGCCGCAGCTCCTGCTTCAACTCCTCACTCGGCTGCGATCCCCCTTCGAGCGTCACAAACGCGGCAATCGCCTGCCCCTTCATCTCGTCCGGCCGGCCCACCACCGCCGCCTCCGCCACCTTCGGGTGCGCCACCAGCGCGCTCTCCACCTCCATCGTCCCCAGCCGATGCCCGCTCACGTTGATCACATCATCCACCCGCCCCATCAGCCAGAAATAGCCATCCGCGTCGCGCCGCGCACCGTCTCCCGAAAAGTAGCTCCCCGGTACTTCGCTCCAGTAGCTTTTGACATACCGCTCATGGTCGCCCCAGATCGTCCGCGCAATCGATGGCCAGCTCTTTCGGATCACCAGCAGCCCGCCATGCCCTAGCGGAATCGATGCGCCCTCTTTTGTAACAACATCCGGCACAATTCCAAAGAACGGCAGCGTCGCCGACCCCGGCTTCGCAGCCACTGCGCCCGGCACCGGCGCAATCATGTGCGCCCCCGTCTCCGTCTGCCACCACGTATCCACAATCGGACACCGCTCATGCCCAATCTCGCGGTAGTACCACATCCATGCCTCCGGATTGATCGGCTCACCTACCGTCGCCAGCAGCCGCAGCGACGCCAAAGAATGTTTCCGCACCCACTCCTCACCCCACTTGATACAAGCGCGAATCGCCGTCGGCGCCGTGTAAAACACCGTTACCTTGTGGTCGTCGACAATCTTCCACATCCGGTCGCACTCTGGCCAGTTCGGCGCGCCCTCATACAGCACCACCGTCGCCCCACACGCCAGCGGACCGTACACCACATAGCTGTGCCCCGTCACCCAGCCAATATCCGCCGTGCACCAGTACACGTCGTCGTCCCGCAGGTCGAAGTTGATCTTCGTCGTCAGGTACGTCCCCACGCCGTACCCGCCGGTCGTATGCACCAGCCCCTTCGGTTTTCCGGTAGTCCCCGACGTATATAGCAGATAGAGCGGATCCTCCGCATCCATCCACTCCGCCGCGCACTCCTCTCCCGCCGCCTCCACCGCCTCATGCCACCACACATCGCGCCCGGACTTCATCTCCACCGTCGTCCCACTCCGTCGATACACCAGCACGCTCTTCACAGACGGACACTGCACCAGCGCCTCATCCACAATCG